>DATMVL010000150.1:0-4480 GCA_035563175.1 Rhodoglobus sp.
TCCGGCATCTCGGTGGCGGTGATCGCGGGCGCCGGCGGCCTGATGTCGGTGTTCCGCTGGCAGGCCGAGTTCGGCAGTCGGCTGGAGTTCGTGGCGACGACCATGGCGATCGGCTGGCTGGTGCTGCTGGGCGCGACGATCGCGGGCCGCATCCTGAAACCGGTGGAGCAGGTTACGGCCGTCGCCGCATGAGGTCCAGCAGCCGGTAGGCCAGGTTCACCAGCACGTGGATCTCGTTGTCATCGCGATCCACCCACCGGCACTGCGGCTCCGGGTGCATGGGCATGAACTCGCGGTGCTGCTCCCAGACCACGAGCGTGCGCTCCGCACCGAGCACGTACTGCTGCCACCAGACCTGCCGCAGATACGAGCGGGGGATGCTGCGCCAGGCGTGCTTGGTCGTCTTGATCTCGGCGAGCAGCACGCTGCCGTCGCGCACCACGAGCCCGTCGGGGGTGGCGAGATGCAGCGGTTCACCGTGCGCGTGGTACAGGCCGGAGCTCGGCAGGATGCCGTGCTGCGCCCGCACCCACTTCGCGATCTCGGGCTCGCGCACCCGGCCGTGCTCGGTGAAGGCGTTGCCGCCGAACCCGGTGCCGAGCAGCTTCTCCATGGCGATGCCCTGCAGCGCCCGCTCGCTGGTGAAGCGGGCGACGTCCGTCGCGGTCACGCCTCGGGCCCGGGCTTTCAGCCACGCGAACCGGTCCTCCGCGTGCGCGACCAGACGGGACCGGAAGTCCGGTTCCCACAGGTCGAGCTGCGGATGGGGGAGGCTCACCCCTCCATTGTGCGCGGCGTCCCGACATCCGGCCTCCCGCCGCGCTCGGGAGCGGGACAACCGGTTCTCAGCCGCTTCATAGCCGACCCTCAGATCATGGTGGCCATGACCTCGCAGCACGCACCCGGCGCCGTCGCCCAGCCCCGGATCACGCGGGCCGACGGCAGCCCGATCCGCGCCGTCGTCGTCGACGACGAGGATTCGCTGACCGATCTGCTCTCGATGGCGCTGCGCTACGAGGGCTGGGACGTGCGCACCGCTTCCGACGGGCAGAAGGCGCTGTCGGTCATCCGCGAGCACGGGCCCGACGTCGTGGTGCTCGACATCATGCTGCCCGACATCGACGGGCTCAGCGTGCTCTCCCGGCTGCGCGCCGGCGGCGACCAGGTGCCCATCCTCTTCCTCACGGCGAAGGATGCGGTGGACGACCGCATCGCGGGCCTCACCGTCGGCGGTGACGACTACGTCACCAAACCCTTCAGCCTCGAGGAGCTGGTGGCCCGGTTGCGCGGACTGATCCGGCGCTCGAACACGCCGCTCGCCGCCACCGAGGGGTCGCTGCTGCAGGTGGGCGATCTCACCCTCGATGAGGACTCGTACGAGGTCGCCCGGGCCGGCGTGCCGGTCGAGTTGACCGCCACCGAGTTCGAGCTGCTGCGCTTCCTGATGCGCAACCCGCGCCGGGTGCTGAGCAAGGCGCAGATCCTCGACCGGGTGTGGTCGTACGACTTCGGCGGCCGCTCCAGCGTCGTGGAGATCTACATCTCCTACCTGCGCAAGAAGATCGACACCCTCGGTCCGCCGATGATCCACACCGTGCGCGGGTTCGGGTACGTGCTCAAGCCGGCGGTCTGACGTGCGCCGCCCGACCCTGCGCCGCCAGCTCGTGCTCGGCATCGTCGGGCTGCTCGCCGCCGTCACCGTCGTGATCGGCGTGGTGAGCGTGCTGGTGCTGCGCGGCTTCCTGGTCGACCGGCTCGACCAGCAGCTGGCCGGCGCAACCAGCCGCTCCCAGGGCGCGTTCGACATGCCGGGCGCAGCGCCACCGCCGCCGGACCGCTTCCTCGCGATCGCCGGTCAGTCGCCGGGCACCCTCGGTGCGGTGATCAGCGAGGGCATCCTGTTCGCGTCGGCGGTGCTGAACGAGGACGGCACGACGACGGCGATCTCCGCGGAGCGGGCGGCGGCGCTCGCCGGGGTGCCGCCGGACGGCGAGCCGGTCACCGTGGACCTCGGTGCGGCCCTCGGCGACTACCGCGTGGTGTCGCGCATCGACGAGCGCTTCGGCGCCGTGCTCATCGTCGGGCTGCCGCTGCGCGAGGTCGACGCCACCGTCGCCCAGCTCGGTCTCGTCGTGACCGGCATCGGCGCGATCGGCCTGGGGCTCGCCGCGGCCGCCGGAGCGATCGTGGTGCGCCTGTCGCTGCGGCCCCTGGAGCGGGTGGCCGCGACCGCCGCCAGCGTCTCCGAGCTGCCGCTCGACCGCGACGTCTCGCTCGCGGTCCGTGTGCCCGCCGACGATGCCGACGGCCAGACCGAGGTGGGCCGGGTCGGCTCCGCCTTCAACCGGATGCTCGACCACGTCGCCAGCGCGCTGCAGGCGCGTCAGGCCAGCGAGCGCAGGGTGCGCACGTTCGTGGCCGACGCCAGCCACGAGCTGCGCACGCCCCTGGCCGCGATCCGCGGGTACGCCGAGCTGACGCGCCGCAGCCCCTCGGAGCTGCCGCCCGACGTCGCCCACGCGATCGGCCGCGTGGAGTCTGAGTCGGTGCGCATGACGGGTCTGGTCGAGGATCTGCTGCTGCTCGCCCGCCTCGACGAGGGCCGCGCGCCGGAGTCGGCCGAGGTCGATCTGACCCGCCTGCTGGTGGATGCGGTGGGCGACGCCAGCGCCGCCGGTCCGGACCACGAGTGGTCGCTCGACCTGCCGGACGAGCCGGTGCTCGTCGCCGGCGACCAGCCCCGACTGCATCAGGTGGTCGCGAACCTGCTCGCGAACGCCCGCGTCCACACGCCGGCCGGCACCCGCGTGACGGCCGCGCTCTCCGTCGATGGCGCGGATGCGGTGCTCGCCGTGACCGACGACGGTCCGGGCATCGATGCGGCGCTGCTGCCGACGGTGTTCGAGCGGTTCGTGCGCGGGGACGCCTCGCGGTCGCGGGCATCCGGATCGACCGGGCTGGGGCTCGCGATCGTGCACGCGGTCGTGGAGGCGCACGGCGGTCATGTCGAGGTGGTGAGCGAGCCCGGTCGCACGGAGTTCACGGTCAGGTTGCCGCTGACACACTGAGAGCATGCGCATCGCGGTCACCGGAGGCAACGGCAAGCTCGGCACGGCGACCGTGGGGGTGCTGCGCGAGGCCGGTCACGAGGTGATCGTGCTCGACGCCGCCGGTGCCGACCGCAGCGCCTTCACCCGGGTCGATCTCACCGACCTCGGGCAGACGATGGATGCCCTGGCCGGCATCGACGAGCGCAACGGCGGCCTGGATGCGGTCGCGCACCTCGCGGCGATCCCCGCACCGGGCATCCTGTCGGACGCCGGGACCTTCCACCACAACCTCACCGCCACGTTCAACGTGTTCCAGGCGTGCCGTCGGCTGGGCATCCGCCGCATCGCGTACGCGTCCAGCGAGACCGTGCTCGGCCTGCCCTTCCAGACCCCGCCGCCGTACGTGCCCCTCGATGAGGAGTACGACACCCGGCCCGAGTCGATGTACTCGCTCGTCAAGCACCTCGAGGAGGAGCTCGCCGGGAAGCTGGTGCGCTGGGATGCCGAGCTCTCGATCAGCGCCCTGCGCTTCTCGAACGTGATGGCGGTCGAGGACTACGCGCGATTCCCGTCGTTCGACGCGGACCCGGCCCAGCGGGCCTGGAACCTGTGGGGCTACATCGACGCCCGCGACGGCGGCCACGCGGTGCGACTCGCGCTCGAGACCGCGCTGCCGGGGTTCGAGGCCTACAACGTGTTCGCCGCCGACACCGTGATGACGCGCGACTCCGCGTCGCTGCTGGCCGAGCGCTTCCCCGGCGTCGAGGTGCGCGCCGAGCTGGGGGAGCACCAGTCGCTGACGTCGACCGCGAAGGCCGAGCGGATGCTCGGCTGGCGGGCCGCGCACAGCTGGCGCGATCACGTCTGACGCGCGCCGACGGGGCTCCTCCCGGCCGAGGTGCCAGACTGTGCGCGTGATCACCCGACGTCACACCCTGCTGCTGCGCGCCTGCGTGCTCGCCGGCGCAGCCCTGGCCGCGACCGGCGTCGCGGCGCCTGCCGCCGCATCCCTCGGTTCCGTGCCCGCGCAGATCACCGCCTACGTCGGTGACCCCGCGGGGTTGCGTGCCGGCCTCGACGAGTACTTCGGCACGGACGCCGATGGGGACGGCATCGCCTTCGACGACACCACGAAGGCGGGGCAGCTGAACCGGGTGTGGGTGTTCACCGCCGGGTTCGCCGCCGGCGACGACAGCGTGCCGGTGGTCGAGCTGACCAACGAGTGGACCGCGCCGGTCACCGTCGCCGAGCAGCCGGTCGGGCTCGCCACGATCTGGATCGACCCGGCGACCGAGTCGCCCGACCTCGCCGACTTCGGCGCGGATCCGGCGCTCGCCGAGCGCCTGAGCGCCGTGCCCGACGACGCCGCGCTCGTGCGCGACGCCGAGCGCGGCGCCTGGTTCGCGCTCGCCGGCGACGTGCTCACCCCG
>DATMVL010000151.1:0-5088 GCA_035563175.1 Rhodoglobus sp.
GCTCGGGTCTGCAGGGTCTCCTGGTCGTAGAGCTTCGAGATCTGCTCCGACGACAGGTCGATCTCGGCCTGGCCGGTGTAGCCGGCGTCGACCGCGAGCTCGGCCTTGTACTCCTCGGCGGCGAGGCCGATGGATGCCGCCTTCACCCGCAGCGGGAGGTCCTTGCTGACGACGGTGACGTCGAGCCCCTCGTTGGCCAGGTTCAGCGCCACCGCCAGGATGCGGGAGTCGTTGTCGCCGAGCTGCAGCCCGGAGGGCAGCACCGCCATGTTCGAGTGGTTGAGCTCCACCCGCAGCGAGCCGCCCTGGTCGCCGATCGCGATCGGGAAGTCGAGGCGCTCGTGCTTGATGCGCAGCTCGTCGAGGTTGCGCAGCGCCTGACGGGCGAAGTAGCCGATCTCGAGGTCGTTGCGCTTGGCCTCCAGCTCGGTGATCACCACTACGGGGAGCACGACGTGGTGCTCGGCGAAGCGCAGCACCGCCTTCGGATCCGACAGCAGCACGGAGGTGTCCAGCACGAAGGTGCGCTCGGCCTGACTCGACCGCGCCCCCTTCGCCGTGCGATCGCTGGTGGTGGGTGCGGCGAGCTCGGTCAACATGCGCTCCATCCCCGGAGCGCGAGCGCTGCCGGATCCCTGTTGCGAGACGGCCGCATGCTGGTCGCGGAACGAACTTACGTGGCCGTCCCGATCGGGCGCCGTGCCCGATGACTCCGACGCTAGGCGCTCGAGGAGTCTCGTTCGTGACCGACGCGCCGTGCCGTGTGTCGGGTGGGTTACGAGATGGTGGCCGTGGCGAAACCGGTGAACGCCCCGCGCAGCATGGCGAAGGTCTCCTCGCCGGTCGTGACGTGGGGGCTGAGCCGCACGGTGCCCTCGCGCACGGTCGCGGTGACGCCGTGGTTGTGCAGCGAGGCGGTCAGCGCCGTGAGCGACCCGGGCTCCGGCTGCAGCACGACGATGCCGGCGCGCTCCCGCTCGTCCCGCGACGAGATCACCGGCACGGCGAACTCGTCGGCGAGGTCGACGATTCGGCTGACCCGGGATGCCACGGCGGCCGCGATGGCGGGCACGCCGACCTGCGCGATCTCCTCGAGGGCGGCTGCGAGACGCGCTTGCGCGACGCAGTCCGGGTTCGAGATCACGAACGCCGCAGCGCCGTGGGTGGGCGGCGGCACCTCGTCGACCGGGGTTCCCTCGACATCGGTGCCCGGGAATCCGGAGAGCGCCGGGCGGATGCGCCCGATCGCGCGGTCGCTCAGGGCGAGGAAACCGGTGCTCCAGCCGGCACGGGCCCACTTCTGCCCGCCCGACGCGACGACATCCGCGACCGCGTATGGCGCGTCGACCACGGTGAAGCCCTGGATCGCGTCGACGATCAGCAGCCGCTCGCCGATCACCTGACGGATGCCCTCCAGGTCGGTGACGTAGCCGGTGCGGAAGTCGACGAGGCTCACCGCCACCGCCACCACGTCATCCGTCAGCTGCGACCGCACGGTGCCGGGTGTCACCCGACCGTGATCGGTCTGCAGCCAGCGCGGCTCGATCTCGACGCCGGTCTGCCGCGCCCGCTCGACCGCGAAGGTGTTGCTCGGGAACTCGCCCGGCGAGAGCAGCACCGCGCCGGTGAGACCGAACATCACCTGCATGAGCCCCTGGCTGGTGTTGGGCTGGAACGCGATCCGGTCCGGCTCGAAGCCGATCAGGGCCGACACCGCCTGCCGCACCCGGGCATCCTGCGCGGTCATGCCGGCGAGGAATCCGAAGCGGGCCTTGCCGAGCAGGCTGGACTGCGCCAGCTCCTCCTCCACGGCGGCACGGCCGATCGGGCCGACGCGAGCGAAGTCGAGGTAGCCGGGCTCGTCGTCGAAGCGGGCGGCGAAGTCGTCGATGTTCACTGCCCGAACCTCCGCTGCCGGCGCGAGAACGCGCGCAGGGCTCGCAGGAAGTCGACCTCGCGCAGGTCGGGCCCGAGCGCCTCCATGAAGTAGAACTCGCTGTGGGCGCTCTGCCAGAGCATGAAGTCGCTGATGCGCTGCTCGCCCGAGGTGCGGATCACGAGGTCGGGATCGGGCTGCCCGCCGGTGTACAGGTGGTCGGCGATGAGCTCGGGCGTGAGGATGTCCGCGAGCGCGTCGAGGGTCCCCCCGGTCTCGCCGTGGCTGCGCACGATGCTGCGCATCGCGTCGGCGATCTCACGCCGCCCGCCGTAGCCGATCGCCAGGTTCACGTGCAGGCCGGTGTTCGTCTTGGTGCGCTCCTGCGCCGCGTGGAGCTGCTGCACGAGCGCCGGCGGCAGACCCTCGGCCGAGCCCACGTGCTGGATGCGCCAGTTCCGGAAGCGCGACAGGTCCTCCGCGAGATCGCCGATGATCTCGAACAGCTGCTCGAGCTCCTCGGGATTGCGGTTGCGGAGGTTGTCGTTGGAGAGCAGGTACAGGGTGGCGACGCCGATGCCCATGTCGTCGCACCACTCGAGGAACTCGCGGTACTTCGCGGCACCGGCCCGGTGCCCGTGCGCGGCGGTCTCGAGCTCACGCAGTCGCGCCCAGCGGCGGTTGCCGTCGATGATCATCGCGACGTGGTGCGGCAGGGGCTGCCCCGTCAGATCGCGGCGCAGGCGACTGGAGTAGAGGCGGTAGAGGAAGCCCTCGCCGAGGGGGAAGCGGCGCTCCTTCACATCGCTACGGTAGTGCACCCCTGCACACAGCATCCTGTTACCGGCCCTCCCTAGGCTGAGGGGATGACCTCGAGCAGCCCCGAGCCCGATGTGCGATCAGCAGAGCGCGAACCCGCGGCCGACCTGCCCAACGTCCCGCTGCTCGACGACGCCATCGACCACGCCGAGCGCAAGCCGACCTGGCGCGGATGGATCCACGCGGGCACCTTCCCCGCCGCGATCGTGCTCGGCATCATCCTGATCACCCTCGCCGACGGCGCCGCCGCGAAGATCAGCTCGACCGTGTTCTTCGTCTGCTCGCTGCTGCTGTTCGGCACGAGCGCGCTGTACCACCGCATCGACTGGCGCCCCGAGGTGAAGGCGGTGTTCCGCCGCATCGACCACGCGAACATCTTCCTGCTGATCGCGGGCACCTACACGCCGTTCTCGGTGCTGGCCCTGCCGCCGGAGAAGGCGACGCTGCTGCTCTGGCTGGTGTGGACGGGCGCCGCCCTCGGCATCGGCTTCCGCATCTTCTGGTTGAGCGCGCCGCGCTGGCTGTACGTGCCGCTCTACGTGCTGCTCGGCTGGGCCGCGATGATGTTCATCGTCGATTTCTTCCAGAACGCGCCGGTGACGATGGTGCTCGTGCTGGTCGGCGGACTGCTGTACACGCTCGGCGCGGTGTTCTACGCGCTGAAGCGCCCGAACCCGTTCCCTGGGCACTTCGGCTTCCACGAGTTGTTCCACACCTGCACGCTGCTGGCGTTCCTGTGCCACTGGACCGGCATCCTGCTCCTGGCCCTGAACCCGCCGGTGTTCGGCTAGTCGGCGGCTCCGGCGTCCCGCTCGGCCTCGAGCTCCTGCCGCACCTGCTCGCGGTACCGCACCCGCCGTACCCGGCGCACCATGTCGATGATCAGCAGCACCGTGATGAGGGCCACCAGGAACGTGATGACGAAGCCGATCACACCGGGCGTCACCAGGTCGGGATCCCCGTCGTACGCCGGCGGCGTGGGTACGGGCGTCAGCCAGTACGGCATGCGTCTCACCTCGATCCGGTCGAATAGCCTGGGATCAACGATACGGGAGCCGTCTTGACCCAGCCGACCACGCTCGACGAGCGCTACGGGCGTACGCCGGATGCGCGCCGCCGGGTGCGCTGGATCGCCATCGGCACCGCGGTGCTGTTCGCGGTCGCGTTCGCGGCGTGGCTCGTGTGGGGCGGCCTCGGCGGCGCGCCGGCGCAGCTGCAGACCCGGGACATCGCGCACACCATCGTCGACGACCGCACCGTCGAGGTGCGCTGGAGCTTCAGCGTCGAGCCGGGGACGCCGGCGCAGTGCGCCGTGCAGGCGCTCAACGAGAGCTTCGGCATCGTGGGCTGGAAGGTCGTCGACGTGCCGGCCTCCGACCGCTACACCCGGCAGTTCACCGAGACCGTGCTGACCTCGGAGCAGGCCGTGACCGGCTTGATCTACCGCTGCTGGCTCGCTTAAGCTGAACATTCCATTCGAAACCGGCCCCACGGGGCCGGTTTTCCGCTTGTGAGGAGTACCCGATGGCCACCAACGACACCGCGGTCACCTGGCTGACCCAGGAGGCCTACGACCGCCGCAAGGCCGAGCTCGAGCAGCTCGAGAACGAGGGCCGCAGCGAGATCGCGAAGCGCATCGAGGCCGCCCGCGAGGAGGGCGACCTCAAGGAGAACGGCGGCTACCACGCCGCCAAGGAGGAGCAGGGCAAGATCGAGGCGCGCATCCGCGTGCTCACCGAGCTGCTGCGCAGCGCCAAGGTCGGCGACGCCCCCGAGTCCACCGGCGTGGTCGAGTCCGGCACCGTCATCACCGCGACCATCCTCGGCGACGAGTCGACGTTCCTCATCGGCAGCCGCGAGATCGTCGGCGACGCCGACCTCGACGTGTACAGCGAGGGCAGCCCGCTCGGTACGGCGATCCTCGGTCTCAAGGTCGGCGACGAGACCAGCTACACCGCCCCGAACGGCCGCTCCATCCCGGTGAAGATCCTCAAGGTCGAGACGTACTCCGCCTGACCGGGCGACACCGCCCGTTCACCGCGATGCGGTAGACCGTGCGCATGGAACCCGTGATCGACGCCGTCACGGAGTTCACGCTCGCGTTCGCCGCCTCGCCGTGGATCTACCCGCTCACGTTCGCGCTGACGGTGCTCGACGCGTTTCTCGTCGTGGTACCCAGCGAGACGGTGGTGGTGGCGCTCGGCGCGCTCTCCGCGTCGTCCGGGCAGCCGCTGCTCTGGCTGCTCGGGCCGATCGCGGCCGTCGCGGCGATGATCGGCGACAGCCTGACGTTCGCGGTCGGCCGCGCCATCGGCGGGCACCGCCCGCGGTGGATGCACCGCCCGCGCATCGCCGCCGCGCTCGAGTGGGCGGGCCGCGCGCTCGACCGCCGG
>DATMVL010000152.1:0-2151 GCA_035563175.1 Rhodoglobus sp.
AACCAGCTGCTCATCGAGACCCCGCCGCCGAGCGACCGACAGGCGGTCTGATGGCGAGGACCGAGCGCTCGCGCCCGGCCGTGCGGGGGACCACCCGCCCGACCGCGGCGACCGCGAGCGCGCGGTTCGACTCCCAGTTCACCACCGGCACCCGCGGTCTCACCAATGCCCGCACCCGCATCGTCGGCGAGCGGACGGGTGTGCTGGCGGATGCCGTGGTCGCGACCGTGCGGTTCGCCGCGGCGGCGAGGGGCGTCGTCGGCCGCGCGGCCGCCCGGGTCGCCGCCGTCGTCACCCCGGTGGGCTGGGCGGTGCTCGTCGTGGTGCCGGTCGCCCTCGTGGCCGGCTACCTGTTCGGCTGTCTGGAGCTGGTGGTCGCCGGATGGGCGTGCCTCGCCGTCCTCGTCGTCGCCGTCGTCTACCTGGTGGGTCGCACGCGCACCGCGATCGCCCTCGACGTGCCGCACCGGCGCGTGGTCGTGGGGGAGCGGTCGGTCGCGCGACTGACCGTCACGAATCCGAACCGGGTGCGCACCCTCGGCATCACGGTGGAGATCCCGGTCGGCGACGGCCTCGCCGAGGCGGTGCTGCCGGGCCTGCGCAGCGGGGCCGTGTTCGAGCACGAGTTCGCGGTGCCGACCTCCCGCCGGGGCGTCGTGCCGATCGGTCCGGTGCGCAGCGTGCGGGCCGACCCCATCGGCATCGTCCGCCGCGAGGTGGTGTTCGGCGACGCCGAGGAGCTGGTCGTGCATCCGCGCACCGTCGGCATCCCCAGCATGTCGACCGGCTTCATCCGCGACCTCGAGGGCAACCCCACTCGCGATCTGTCGAGCAGCGACGTGTCGTTCCACGCGCTGCGCGAGTACCTCCCCGGCGATGACCGCCGATACATCCACTGGCGCTCGACCGCCCGCACCGGCACGTACATGGTCCGCCAGTTCGAGGAGACCCGGCGCAGCCACCTGGTGATCGCGCTCAGCCTCGCCGCGGGCGACTACGGCTCCGACGACGAGTTCGAGCTCGCCGTCAGCGTCGCGGGTTCGCTGGGCGCCCGCGCGATCCGCGACACCCGCACGGTGACGGTCGCGGTGTCGGAGGCGACACCGGACTTCGCCAAGCGCAAGGTGTACGCGGTGCGTCTGCTGTCGACGTTGAACCGCACGCGCCTGCTCGACGACCTCGCCGTCGTGCAGCCCGCCGAGTCGGCGCTGGCCATCGAGGACGTGGCTCGGGTCACCGGCGAGCAGGCCGCCGGCGTCAGCGTGGCGTTCCTGATCTGCGGATCCGGGGTGACGCCGCAGCGGCTGCGTGCCGCATCCACCCGCTTCGGGCCCGGCGTCGAGGTGGTCGCGGTCGTCTGCGACCCCGAGCGCACGCCCGGACTGCGGCGGGTGGCGGGGCTGAGCGTGCTCACCATCGGCTACCTCGACGACCTCCGCCAGGCGCTCGCCCGATCGGCCGCAGCATGACCGGACGGCGCAGCGCCGGGTTCATCGTCGTCACCGTCGGGTTCCTGTGGCTGACCACGGCGCTCGCCGCGGTCGCGTTCTGGCCGGTGTACCGGTCGTGGGCCTTCGTGCTCGCGGTCGCCGTCGCACTGGTCGGTGCCACCGCAGTGTCGGTGCTCGGCGCGGTGCTGCGCTGGCAGTCGCCCTTCGTGCTGCTCGGCACGGTCGCGGTGTTCCTGATCGCGGGTGTGCCCGTGGCGGTGCCGTCCAAGGCGCAGGCGGGGGTGCTGCCCACCCTCGAGGGCCTGCTCGACCTGATCACCGGCGTCGCGCTCGGCTGGCGCCAGCTGCTGACCATCACCCTGCCGGTCGGCGACTACCAGGCGCTGCTGGTGCCGGCCTTCGCGCTGGTGCTCGTCACCACCGCCCTGGGCCTCGGGTTCGCGCTGCGCACCCGCGTGCCCGAGGTGGGCGTGCTCGCCCCGGTCGTCGTCTTCGTGGTCGCCGTCGCGTTCGGGCCGCAGGTGCCCGAGCGGCCCGTCGAGGTGCCGATCGCGCTCCTCGCTGGCGTGCTGCTCTGGCTGGCCTGGCTGCGGTGGTACCGACGGCGCAGCGCGATCCGGCGTCTGGCGCTGCAGGCGGGGGCTCCGGATGCGGTGCGACCCGACACCGGCACGGCCGGCCTCCGCACCGTGCTGGGTGC
>DATMVL010000153.1:0-6466 GCA_035563175.1 Rhodoglobus sp.
GTGGCCCTTCACCGCGACGCCGCGCTGCGCGAACCACTCGGCGGCGGCCCGCAGCTGCGCGCTGCGAGGCCGCCCGCGCTCGGGCTCGAACTGCCCCCAGTAGAACGGCAGCGTCACCGCGTTGAACAGCTCGAGCCAGTCGTCGGCGAAGGCCGGCGCCTCGTCGCCGACCCACTCGAAGCCGATGTTGCCGAACCGGAACGCGTGCGAGACCTGCTCGACGACCACCTCCTGCTCGGGCAGCGGAGCGCCGTCCGCGCCGAGCAGGGTGAGCTCGGCGGCCGCGACGCGATGCTCCGGCGTCATGACTCGCGCCAGTGCGGGTGCAGCTCGCGGTCGAACCCGACCTCGCGCCCGGCGCCGGTGAGCACCACGCGCTGCTCGGCCACCAGGTCGTCGCTCGAGCGGGCGAACGCGAGCACCAGCTCGCCCGGCTCGACGATGCGGCGGCCGTCGCGGCCGGTGAACGAGGCCAGGTCGGCCGGCACCGTCACGGTCAGCCGGATGCTGTCGCCGGCATCCAGGCGCACCTTGCGGAAGCCGACGAGCCGCTGCACCGGGCGCACCACCGAGGCCACGGGGTCGTGCAGGTACAGCTGCACGACATCCGCCCCGGCCCGATCGCCGGTGTTGCGCACCGTGATCGACAGCTCGACGGTGCCGTCGGTGGCGACCTCGCTCGCCTCGACGCTCGCGTCGCTCCACTCGAAGCTCGTGTAGCCGATGCCGGCGCCGAACGGGAACGCCGCCGTCGGGTCGATGCTCGAGACGCCGGTGCGGCGGGCGAGGTGCGCAGCCAGGTAGGTCGACGGATGCACGCCGGGCGAGGCGGGCACGCTGACCGGCAGTCGGCCGCTCGGGTTCACCGCGCCGCTCAACACGCGGGCGATGGCGACCGTGCCCTCCTCCCCGGGGAAGAAGGTCTGCACGATGGCGCTCGCGCGCTCCACGGCCGAGCCGAGGGCGTACGGGCGGCCGGCCAGCATGGTGACGACGGTCGGCACGCCGGTGTCGAGCAGCGCGTCGAGCAGCTGCTGCTGCGCGCCGGGCAGGGCGAGCGACTCGGCGTCGCAGCCCTCGCCGCTGGTGCCGCGACCGAACAGCCCGGCACGGTCGCCGAGCGCCACGATGACCACGTCCGCGTCGCGGGCGACCGAGACCGCCTCGGCGATGCCGTCGGTCTCGCCGTCGGCGATGCTGGTGCCGGCCGCGTACGCGACCTCGCCGAACTCGGCGGTCAGCGACTGCCGGAGGGTCGGCAGCTCGATACCCCAGGGCAGATCCAGGTGCTGGGTGACCACGTGCACCGGGAACGAGTAGCAGCCGAGCACGGCGAGGGGGTCGTCGGCGGTGGGCCCGACGACCGCGATGCGCGCGCCGGGCCGCAGCGGCAGCACGCCGTCGTTGCGCAGCAGCACGACAGCCTCCTCGGCGATGCGCCGGGCGAGGTCGCGGTTGTCCGCCGGGTCGAGGTCGACGGTGCCGCGCAGCGACTCCGGGTCGGAGAGGTCGGCGCCCGCGAGCGCGTCCGGCACGGCCGACCAGGAGGGGTCGAGCAGCCCCAGCTCGGCCTTCTGCCGCAGCACGCGCCGCAGCGCGCGGTCGATGACGGCCTCGTCGAGCCGACCGTCCTCGACGGCCTCGACGAGCGGGGCACCGAAGGTGTGCACGGTCGGCAGCTCGACGTCGATGCCGGCGGCGAGCGCGGCGGCGGCGGCCTCGGCCCAGGTGCCGGCGACCCCGTGCAGGGTCTTCAGGAACGCGATCGCGAAGTAGTCCGCGACGACGGTGCCCTCGAAGCCCCAGGTCTCGCGCAGCAGGCCGGTGAGCAACGCGGCGTCGGCGGCGCTCGGCACGCCGTCGAGATCGGTGTAGGCGTTCATCACCGACCGCGGCCCGCCCTCGCGCAGCACCATCTCGAACGGCGCGAGCACGACATCCGCCCGCTCCCGCTCGCCCATCGACACCGGCGCCAGGTTGCGGCCGGCGCGCGAGGCCGAGTAGCCCACGAAGTGCTTGAGCGTGGAGACGATGCCGGCGCTCTCCAGCCCGCGCACGTAGGCGGCGCCGACCGTGCCGACGAGGTACGGATCCTCGCCGATGGTCTCCTCGACCCGACCCCAACGAGCGTCGCGCACGACGTCGAGCACCGGGGCGAGCCCCTGGTGGATGCCCACCGAGCGCATGTCGCGGCCGATGCGGCCCGCCATCTGCTCGATCAGCGCGGGGTCGAACGCGGCGCCCCACGACACGGGCACCGGGTAGGCGGTGGCACCGTAGGCGGCGAAGCCGGCCAGGCACTCCTCGTGCGCGACCGCCGGGATGCCGTGGCGGCCCTCGCGGACGATGCGCTGCTGCGTGCGCAGCAGCGAGAGCGCCCCGAGCGCCGCGTCGACCGGCCGGGTGCCGAACGGACGGGTCAGCTGACCCAGCCCGTCCGGCAGCAGCGCGTCGAGGTCGACGTCGCCGCCGGACATCTCGTGCTGGTTGGGAGCCACCTCGCCGCCGTCGGCGCCCGCCCCGACCCACACGCCGTAGAGCTGCGCGATCTTCTCCCGCAGGCTCATGCCCGCGATCAGCTCGTCCACCTGCCCGGTGGACGTCTCGATGATGGTCATGCTCAGCCCTTCACGGCGCCGGTGAGCCCGCCGACGATGCGCCGCTGCGCCAGCGTGAAGAACAGCAGCGCGGGGATCATCGCCACCGAGGTGAACGCGAGCACGCCGGCGGTGTCCTGCGAGTAGGCGGTGGAGAAGTACTGCACGCCCACCGGCAGGGTGGCCGTGGCCGGGTTGCCCAGCAGCAGCAGCGGCAGCAGGTACGCGTTCCAGCTCGCCACGAACGCGAGCACGCCGACCGTGATGAGGCCCGGCCACGACAGCGGCAGCAGCACCCGCCAGAAGAAGCCGAGTCGGCTCGCGCCGTCGATGGCGGCGGCATCCTCGAGCTCGGCCGGGATCGCCCGCAGGAACGGCACCAGGATGATGATCGTCGTGGGCAGGGCGAACGCGATCTGCGGCGCGATCACCGCGAACAGGTTGCCGAGCAGCCCGAACGAGCGCAGCATCGTGAACAGCGGCAGCACCGCGACGGTGAGCGGGAACAGCAGACCGGCGGTGAACAGCGAGAACAGCACCGCCCGGCCGCGGAACTCGTAGCGCGCGATGACGAAGGCGGCCATCACGCCGAGCAGCACCACCCCCGCGGTGGTCGCGCCGGCCACCAGCGAGCTGTTCAGCACCTGGGTCCAGAAGTTGGGGTTCTGGAACACCGCGGCGTACTTGTCGAACACCCAGGGGTCGGGGAACCCGCCCGGTGCGGCGTTGATCTGCGCCGTGGTGCGGAAGCCGTTCATCACGACGTAGATCACCGGCGTGACGGTGATCGCGACGACGACGAGCGCGACCAGGTAGGAGAAGGGCGTGCCCCACTCGAAGCGGCGGCGGCGGGATGCGGTCGAGGCGACGGTCATCTCAGCCTCCTCTCGTGACGGCGCCGGCGAGGTCACGGCGCAGGACGAAGCGCTGGTACACCAGCGCGATGACGAGCGAGACGACGAACAGGATCACGGCGACGGCGCTGCCGTAGCCGATCTGCGAGCGGCCGTTGCCGTACTCGACCATGTAGGTCGCCATCGTCTCGGTGGCGTTCAGCGGTCCACCCCCGGTGAGGATCCAGACCATGTCGAACAGCTGGAGCGAGCCGATGATGGAGAGGAAGGCCCAGATGCGGATCGTCGGGGCGAGCAGCGGCAGCGTGATGTGCCGCTGGATCTGCCACCAGCTGGCGCCGTCGATGGAGGCCGCCTCGGGCAGCTCGTCCGGCACCCCCTGCAGGCCGGCGAGCATGAGGATGATCGCGAAGCCCAGGTACTTCCAGGTGAGCACGACGAACAGGGTCCAGAACGCGATCGCCGGGTCGGCGAGCCAGTTCGGCTTGTCGCCGGCCCAGCCGAGCGCGGTGAGGATGCCGTCGAACGGCCCGTCCGGCGGCAGCAGCAGCCGGAACGCCAGGCCGGCGACGACCTCGCTCAGCACGTACGGCACGAAGATCAGGGTGCGGATGAACGTGCGGCCCCTGAGGGGTCGGTTCAGCAGCAGGGCGATCCCGATCGCCAGGGGCCCCTGCACGACGAGCGAGAGCGCCACGATCGCGATGTTGTGGCCGATGGCGGAGATGAAGACGGGGTCGCCGATCGCTCGCGCGTAGTTGTCGAAGCCGATGAAGCGGTCGAGCTGGCTGAGGCCGTTCCAGTTGAAGAAGCTGTAGACCGCGGCGAGCGCGACCGGCAGCAGCACGAAGACGGCGTAGACGATCAGCGCGGGGGCGACGAAGCCCCAGATGAGGACGAGGCCGCGGCGGTCGCGGGCCTTCGCCCGCGGCGGACGGGGAGCAGGGGCCGGGCCCGCGGTGGTCACCGCGGGCCCGGTCTGGAACGTGCTGGTCGACATGGTCAGAGCGTCGCCGCAGCGTCCTTCATGCGGGTGACGATCTCGTCGGCCGAACCCTGGCCGCCGAACAGCGACACGATGCCCTCGTTCATCGCACCGCCGACGGTCGGACCGAAGGTGGTGTCGAACCAGAGCTGCACGTAGCTGGCGGAGTCGCGACCCTCGAGCACGAGCTGCAGGTTGGGGTCGGCGACGCTGGACTCCGAACCGGCCGTGACCGGCACGCCCGCGCCGATCTCACCGAACCGGCTCTGCACCTCGGGGCTCGAGATGTACTGCAGCAGCTCGACGCACTCCGGCGGCGCCCAGGCCGAGCAGGAGAACCCGTCGCCGCCGCCGAGGGCCGCGGTCGGGTCGCCGTCGGCGCCCTCGATGGCCGGGAAGTTGAACCAGCCGAGGAACTCCGGCGGGGTCGCGTCCTCGTTGCCGCTCTCCTCGGCGAGGATGCCGCCCATCACGCCCGGGTTCCAGTGGCCCATGAGCTCCATAGCCACCTGACCGGTGGCGAGCAGGCCCGCCGACGAACCCGCGCCCTGCTGGGCGGTGGTCGCCAGGAAGCCCTCCTGGAACGGGTCGGTGGCGATGAACTCCTCGAGCAGGTCGCCCGCCTCCACGAAACAGGGGTCGTCGAAGTCCAGCTCGTCGCGCGCCGTCTGCAGGATCTCGGGCGAGCACGACTTGAGCGCGAAGTTGTACCAGTAGTGCGCGGCGGGCCAGCCGTCGCCCGCGCCGACGGCGATCGGGGTGATGTTCGCGGCCTTCAGCGCGTCGATCGCGGCGTAGAGGTCATCGAGCGTGGTGGGCGTCTCGGTGATCCCGGCCTGCGCGAACAGGTCCTTGTTGTACCAGAAGCCCTCGATGCCGTAGCTGAAGGGCAGGCCGTAGGTGGCGCCCTCGACCTGCCAGCCGCTGACGGTCGGGCCGACGGCCTCGATCTCGTCGGCCGCCAGGTCGCTGATGTCCATCACGTAGCCGGCCTCGACCTGCGCGTTGAGCTCGCCGCCGCCCCACTGCTGGAAGAGGTCCAGCCCGCTGCCGGTGCGGAGCTGGTTCGGGATCAGGGTGCGCTGCAGCTCCTCGTTCTGGTACGCCGTGACCTCGACGTTGACGCCGGGGTTGGCCTCCTCGAACTCGGCGGCGACGTCCTCCCAGAAGCCGAGGAGCGGCTCCCCGGTTCCGTTGTGCCACCACACGATGGTGGTCTCGCCGCTGTCGCCCGAACCGGCGGTGCATCCGGCGAGCCCTGCGGCGAGCGCGGTCGCCGCGATGGCGGCGCCGACGCGCATGCTGCGGGATCTGTTCATCTTCGAACACCTCTCGAAAGTTTCGACACCAACGTCGAAAGTGATTGGGATGTGGCGACTCTAGCGGAGGTGCTATTTGCGGTCAAGAACAACAAATAGGCGTGCACCGCTACAGTGATCGCCATGGTCATCGGGCCCGATCCGGCTGATGGGGTGCGGCGACGCAACCTCGCTCGC
The DNA here is from genome assembly GCA_035563175.1 of Rhodoglobus sp. Lineage (GTDB taxonomy): Bacteria > Actinomycetota > Actinomycetes > Actinomycetales > Microbacteriaceae > Rhodoglobus. The sequence continues at coordinate 5,933 of DATMVL010000153.1, forward strand.
GTGCTCGATCTCGTGCATCACGGCGAGGCCCGCACGCGGTCGGACCTCACCGCCAGCACCGGCCTCAACCGGTCCACCGTGGGCGCTCTCGTCGCGGAGCTGTCGGCGCTCGGCCTGCTCGTCGAGACGCAGGGCGAGTCCAGCAACCGGGTCGGCCGGCCCTCCCCCGGCGTACGGGTCGCGAAGGATCCGGTCGTCATCGCGGTCAATCCGGAGATCGACGCGATCACCGCCGCCGTGGTCGGGCTGGCTGGCAGGGTCGAGCTGCGCATCCGCCGACCGCTCGCCGAGCGTCCGAGCCCCGCCGAGGCGACGCGCGTCATCGCCGATCTGGTCGGCGAACTGCGGGAGCAGGCTCTCGGGCAGCGGCGGTTCGTCGGCATCGGCCTCGCGATCCCGGGCCTGGTGCGCAGCAGCGACGGCGTCGTGCGCCTCGCGCCGCACCTGGAATGGCGTGAGGAGCCGTTCACGGATGCCGTGAGCGAGGCGACCGGACTGCCGGCCGCGGCGCGCAACGACGCCGGACTCGGCGCG
>DATMVL010000154.1:0-16937 GCA_035563175.1 Rhodoglobus sp.
CCATTTCGGCATCGACGACGACGACCCGCGGGTCAACCAGTGGGGCGGCTCCATCGCCTTCGGGCACCCGCTCGCCTCGTCGGGCGTGCGCCTCATGATCCAGCTGGCGGCGCAATTCGAGGAGCACCCGGAGGTGCGCTACGGCCTCACCGCCATGTGCGTCGGCCTCGGCCAGGGCGGCTCGGTGATCTGGGAGAACCCGCACTACTCGCGTTCGACCGCCAGGAGGGCCCGATGAGCAGCACGAGCACCGACACCACCCGCTTCCAGCAGCTCGCCGAGCTGTCGACCGACGAGGTCGTCACCCGCTCCTTCGTGCGCGACGTGCCGCTCTCGGGCGGGCGGGTGCTCGCCCTGGTCACGCTCGACAACGGGCTCGATCACAACCGGCCGAACACGCTCGGGCCGGCCACCCTGCTCGAGTTCGCCCGCGTGCTCGACGAGCAGAAGGCCCGCGCCGCATCCGGGCAGATCGCCGCCCTGGCGGTCACCGGCAAGCCGTACATCCTGGCCGCCGGGGCGGACCTGTCGAAGGTCGGCGACCTCTCGTCGCGCGAGCAGGGCCGCCTCATGGGCGAGCTCGGGCACTACGCGCTCGGCAAGCTGCACGACTTCGGCGTGCCGACGTTCGTGTTCGTCAACGGCCTCGCTCTCGGCGGCGGTGTCGAGATCGCGCTCAACGCCGACTACCGCACCGTCGACTCGTCGATCCCGGCGTTCGCGCTGCCCGAGGTGTTCCTCGGCCTCATCCCCGGGTGGGGCGGCGCGTACCTGCTGCCGAACCTCATCGGCATCGAGAACGCGCTCGAGGTCGTCATCTCGAACCCGCTGAAGAACAACCGGATGCTCAAGGGCCCGCAGGTGCTCGAGCTCGGCATCGCCGACGCGATGTTCGGGCCCGCGAACTTCCTCGAGGATTCGATCCGGTGGGCCGACGGCGTCGTCAGCGGCACCGTCAAGGTGAAGCGCAAGCACGAGCCCGGCAAGCTGGAACGGCTCGCCAAGTGGGACATCGCCATCGGCATCGCCGAGAAGACCCTCGAGTCGCGCATCGGCCGCGTCGCGAAGTCGCCGTACAGGGCGCTCGAGCTGCTGAAGGCGGCGAAGAACTCCCACCGCGCCACGGCGTTCGCCGCCGAGGACGCGGCGCTCGAGGAACTCATCTCGGGCGACCAGTTCCGGGCATCCATCTACGCCTTCAACCTGGTGCAGAAGCGCGCGAAGCGGCCGGCGGGCGCTCCGGACAAGGAGCTCGCCCGCAAGGTCGGCAAGGTCGGCATCATCGGCGCCGGGCTCATGGCGCGCCAGTTCGCGTTCCTGTTCGTGCGCAAGCTGCAGGTTCCCGTCGTCATCACCGACCTCGACCAGCAGCGGGTCGATGACGGGGTGGCGAGCATCCGGAACGACGTCGACGAGCTGCTCGCCAAGGGCCGCATCTCGCCCGACGACCGCAACCGCCTGCACGCCCTGGTCAGCGGGACCACCGACAAGGCGGACTTCGCCGACTGCGACTGGGTGATCGAGGCGATCTTCGAGGAGACCGAGGCGAAGCAGAAGGTGTTCGCCGAGGTGGAGCAGTTCGTCGCCGAGGACGCCATCCTCGCGACGAACACGTCGTCGCTGTCGGTCGAGGAGATCGGATCGAAGCTCCAGCACCCGGAGCGGGTCGTCGGCTTCCACTTCTTCAACCCGGTCGCGGTGATGCCGCTCATCGAGGTCGTGAAGACGCCGCACACCACCGACGTCGCGCTCGCGACCGCGATGGCGACCGCCGCGAAGCTGGGCAAGACCGCCGTCATCACCCGCGACACCCCCGGGTTCGTGGTGAACCGGGTGCTCGCCAAGGTGCTGGGCGAGGCGATGCACGCCGTGGAGCAGGGCTCGCCGTTCCAGGCGGTGGTCGACGCGGTCAAGCCGTTCGGCCTGCCGATGGACCCGTTCGTGCTGCTCGAGCTCGTCGGGCTCAAGGTCGGCGCGCACGTGCTCGACACGCACCACGCCGCGTTCCCGGACCGGTTCTTCGAGTCGAAGTCGCTGCACGAGCTGGCCGACTACGGGCACATCCTCGAGAAGGACGGCAAGGGCAAGGTCAAGGGCATCGACCCGAAGGCTCAGGCGATCGTCGACCGGCACCGGCCCGCCGACGCCCGCCCGCTGTCGGCGGAGGAGCTGCGCGACCGCTTCCAGGACGGCCTCGCCGACGAGATCCACCGGATGCTCGACGACGGCGTCGTCGCGGCCGCCGAGGACATCGACCTCTGCATGATCATGGGTGCCGGCTACCCGTTCCAGATGGGCGGCATAACGCCCTACCTCGACCGGGTCGGCGCGTCGGAGCGCGCCTTCGGCGACACCTTCCACCACCCGCCCATCCGCGGGGTGGAGTAGCCCCTCCTCCGAACGCGCCGTCCGCACCCGCGGGCGGCGCGTTCGCCGTCGCGGGCGATGAGGCGCCACCTGCGACGGCTCCGAGCGCCCGACGGCGGCACGAAGTGGCGCCTCGTCGGAGGAACGCGCTAGTCGCGTGCGGCGCGCTCCTGCTCGGCGGGGACGTCCTCAGGCAGGGGCCGCGCGACGGGGATGCGGGTGCCCAGCACCTGCGCGACCACGTCGCGGGCGATGGCCTGCGGGGTGAGGCCGACCTGCTCGAGGATCCAGTCGCGGTTGCCGTGCGGCAGGAACTCGTCCGGCAGCCCGAGCTCCGTGACGGCGGTGTCGACGCCCGCGGCGCGCAGATCCTGACGGATGCGGGTGCCGATGCCGCCGACGCGCACGCCGTCCTCGATCGAGATGACGATGCGGTGCTCCGCCGCGAAGCCGATCACGGACTGCGGCACCGGCACCACCCAGCGCGGGTCGACGACGGTGGCGCCGATCCCCTGCGCGGCGAGCCGGTCGGCGACCTGCATGCCGAGCGCGGCCATCGGGCCGACGGTGACGATCAGCACGTCGCGGTGGGCGGCCTCGCGCAGCACGTCGACGCCGTCTTCGGTGCGGCGCACGGCATCCGTCTCGTTGCCGACGGTGCCCTTCGAGAACCGCACCACCGTGGGCGCGTCCTCGACGGCGACGGCCTCGCGCAGCTCCTCGCGCAGGCGGGTCGCGTCACGAGGGGCGGCGATGCGGATGCCCGGCACGACCTGCAGGATCGCGAGGTCCCACATCCCGTGGTGCGAGGGTCCGTCCGGCCCCGTGACCCCGGCCCGGTCGAGCACGAAGGTGACCCCGGCGCGGTGGAGGGCGACATCCATCAGCACCTGGTCGAACGCGCGGTTCATGAACGTCGCGTACAGGGCGACCACGGGGTGCATGCCGCCGAAGGCGAGCCCGGCGGCCGAGGTGACGGCGTGCTGCTCGGCGATGCCGACGTCGAGCACGCGCTCCGGGAAGCGCTCGGCGAACCGGTGCAGCCCGGTGGGGCGCAGCATCGCGGCGGTGATGCCGACGACGCGCGGGTTCTCGGCGGCGATGTCGACGATCTCGTCGGCGAAGACGCTGGTCCAGGATGGCCGGCTCGGCGCTTCGATCGGCTCGCCGGTCTCCGGGTCGATCTGCCCCACCGCGTGGAACTGGTCGGCGGTGTCGAGCAGCGCGGGCTGGTAGCCGCGGCCCTTCTCGGTGATGGCGTGCACGATCACGGGGGCGCCGTAGTTCTTGGCCTGCTGCAGCGTCTCGGTGAGGGCCTGGAGGTCGTGGCCGTGCACGGGGCCCAGGTACTTGATGTCGAGGTTCGAGTACAGCGAGTCGTTGTTGGTGAAGCGGGCGAGGAAGCCGTGCGTGCCGCCGCGGATGCCGCGGTACAGCGCGCGCCCGGGAGCCCCGAAGCGGTCGAACACGCGCCGGCTCGTCGAGTACAGCCGGCGGTAGGAACGGCGCGTGCGCACGTCGTTGAGGAACCGCGCCATGCCGCCGATCGTGGGCGCGTACGACCGGCCGTTGTCGTTGACGACGATCACCAGGTTGCGGCTGTTGTCGTCGGAGATGTTGTTCAGCGCCTCCCACGTCATGCCGCCGGTGAGCGCACCGTCGCCGACGACGGCGACCACGTGGCGGTCGCTCTGCCCGGTCATGGTGAACGAGCGGGAGATGCCGTCCGCCCACGAGAGCGAGCTGGAGGCGTGCGAGCTCTCCACGATGTCGTGCTCCGACTCCGAGCGCTGCGGGTAGCCGGCGATGCCGTCTTCGGAGCGCAGGCGCGAGAAGTCCTGCCGACCGGTGAGCAGCTTGTGCACGTAGCTCTGGTGCCCAGTGTCGAACACGATCGCGTCGCGCGGCGAGTCGAACACCCGGTGCAGCGCGAGCGTCAGCTCGACCACGCCGAGGTTCGGCCCCAGGTGCCCGCCGGTCTTGGAGACCTCCCTGACCAGGAACTCGCGGATCTCACCCGCGAGCTCGTCGAGCTGTGCCGGGCTGAGCCCGTCCAGGTCGGCAGGCCCGTGGATGTTCTCGAGCAGGCTCATGCCGTCAGCCTAAACCGACGCCGCTGAGCATCCCGTGAGGGTTGACGCCCGCCTCAGACAAGCGACCGCAGCACGTACTGCAGGATGCCGCCGTTGCGGTAGTAGTCGGCCTCGCCGGGGGTGTCGATGCGCACCACGGCGTCGAACTCGACCGCCTGCTTGCCCTCGGGCGAGTGCTCGCTCGGCTGCGCCACCACCTGCACGGTCTTCGGCGTGGTGCCCTCGTTCAGCTGCTCGATGCCGCTGATCGTGAACACCTCGGTGCCGTCGAGGCCGAGGCTGTCCGCCGACTCCCCCGCCGGGAACTGCAGCGGGATGACGCCCATGCCGATGAGGTTCGACCGGTGGATGCGCTCGAAGCTCTGCGCGATGACCGCCTTCACCCCGAGCAGGTTCGTGCCCTTCGCGGCCCAGTCGCGGCTCGAACCGGAACCGTACTCGGCACCGGCCAGGATGACCAGCGGCGTGCCGGCGGCCTGGTAGTTGACGCTCGCGTCGTAGATGAACGACTGCGGGGCATCCGCCTGGGTGAAGTCGCGGGTGAAGCCGCCCTCGACACCGTCGAGCAGCTGGTTCTTGAGGCGGATGTTCGCGAACGTGCCGCGGATCATGACCTCGTGGTTGCCGCGGCGCGAGCCGTAGGAGTTGAAGTCCTTGCGGTCGACGCCGTGCTCCTGCAGGTACTTGCCGGCGGGGCTGTCGGCCTTGATCGAGCCGGCGGGGCTGATGTGGTCGGTGGTGACCGAGTCGCCGAGCTTGGCCAGCACCCGGGCGCCGGCGATGTCGCTGACCGGCGTGGTCTCGAGGGTCATGCCCTCGAAGTACGGGGGCTTGCGCACGTACGTCGACTGCTGATCCCACTCGAACACCTCGGAGTCCGGGGTGGGCAGCGAACGCCAGCGCTCGTCGCCGGCGAAGACCTCGCCGTACTCCTTGGTGAACATCTCGGTCGAGATCGACGAGTCGATCGTGGCCTGCACCTCGGCGGCGTCCGGCCAGATGTCCTTGAGGTAGATCTCGTTGCCGTCGGAGTCGGTGCCGAGCGCGTCCTGCTCGAAGTCGAAGTCCATCGACCCGGCGAGGGCGTAGGCGATGACCAGCGGCGGGGACGCGAGGTAGTTCATCTTCACGTCAGGGCTGATGCGGCCCTCGAAGTTGCGGTTGCCCGAGAGCACGGCGGTGACGGCGAGGTCGTTCTCATTGATCGCGGCGGAGACCTCCTCGATGAGCGGGCCGGTGTTGCCGATGCACACCGTGCAGCCGTAGCCGACCGTGTAGAAGCCGAGGGCCTCCAGCTCCGTGGTGAGGCCGGCCTTCTCGTAGTAGTCGGTGACGACCTTCGACCCGGGGGCCAGCGTGGTCTTCACCCACGGCTTGGCCTTGAGGCCCTTGCGGTTCGCGTTGCGGGCCAGCAGACCGGCGGCGAGCATCACCGAGGGGTTCGAGGTGTTGGTGCACGAGGTGATGGCCGCGACCGCGACGGCGCCGTGGTCGAGGGTGTAGCGGGTGCCGTCCTCGAGGGTGACGTCGACCGGCTTCGAGATGGTCGACGGGCGCTTGCTGACGTGGTGGTCGTGCTGGTGGCTGACGCCGTGCGCCGCGGGCTCGCGGGCAGAGTCCTCGTCCTCGGCCGTGAAGCCGATGGGGTCGGATGCCGGGAACGTGGCTTCGACGGCGGCGTCGACCATCGTGTGGGCGCCCGGGGTCGCGTAGTCGACGAGGTCCTGCTCGAAGGTGTCCTTCGCGACCGACAGCTCGATGCGGTCCTGCGGACGACGCGGGCCGGCGATGGAGGGCACGACCGTCGACAGGTCGAGCTCGAGGTACTCGCTGAAGACCGGCTCCCGCGAGGGGTCGTGCCACAGCGTCTGCAGCTTGGCGTAGGCCTCGACGAGGGCGACCTGCTCCTCGCTGCGGCCGGTGAAACGCAGGTAGTCGAGGGTGACGTCGTCGATGGGGAACATGGCGGCGGTGGAGCCGAACTCCGGGCTCATGTTGCCGATGGTGGCGCGGTTGGCGAGCGGCACCTCCGCCACGCCCTCACCGTAGAACTCGACGAACTTGCCGACCACGCCGTGCTTGCGCAGCATCTGGGTGATGGTGAGCACGACATCGGTCGCGGTCACGCCGGTGGGGATGGCACCGGTGAGCTTGAAGCCGACGACCTTGGGGATGAGCATCGACACCGGCTGGCCGAGCATGGCCGCCTCGGCCTCGATGCCGCCGACGCCCCAGCCGAGCACGCCGAGGCCGTTGACCATCGTGGTGTGCGAGTCGGTGCCGACGCAGGTGTCGGGGTAGGCGCGCAACACGCCGTCCACCTCGCGGGTGAAGGTGACGCGCGCCAGGTACTCGATGTTGACCTGGTGCACGATGCCGGTGCCGGGGGGCACGACCTTGAAGTCCTGGAAGGCGGTCTGGCCCCAGCGCAGGAACTGGTAGCGCTCGCCGTTGCGCTCGTACTCGATCTCGACGTTGCGCTCGAGGGCGTTCTCGCTGCCGAACAGGTCGGCGATGACCGAGTGGTCGATGACGAGCTCGGCCGGCGCGAGCGGGTTGATCTTCTTCGGGTCGCCGCCGAGGGTGGTGACCGCCTCGCGCATGGTGGCGAGGTCGACGATGCAGGGCACGCCGGTGAAGTCCTGCATCACCACGCGGGCGGGCGTGAACTGGATCTCGGTGTCGGGCTCGGCCTCGGGCACCCAGTCGCCGAGCGCCTGGATCTGCTCGCGGGTGACGTTCGCGCCGTCCTCGGTGCGCAGCAGGTTCTCCAGCAGCACCTTGAGGCTGAAGGGGAGCTTCTCGTATCCGGGGACGGTGTCCACCCGGAAGACCTCGTAGTCGGCCCCGCCGACCGAAAGGGTGTCCTTGGAACCGAAGCTGTTGACTGCCGACATGGTCCGTCTCCTCGCTGACTCTTCCGCCATCCTCGCCGGTCAGCCGGACGCGCTGCCAGCAAGGTAAGCCTAAGACCGCCGGCGCCGCGGGGCATCCCCCACCGTCTGCCGAAGTATCTCGATATCAAGATACATCGGATCGGCGGATGCCGCTGGACGACGGGCGCGGACGGCGCGTCTCAGACCTCGGCGGCCGGCTCCTCGCGGCGGTACGCCGTGCGCACGAGCAGCCACGTCACCCAGAGCACGAGCGCGTAGAACGGGACGCCGAGCACGAGCTTGAGGGCGGCCAGGGCCTGCGTCTCCCCCGCCAGGTACAGCGGCACCTCGACACCCAGCCGGATCGTGAACAGCCCGACCCACAGCAGGGTGCCGATCAGCGCGACCCGCACCTTGGCGCGGTCGGCGCGCCAGCCCGGGCCTTCACCGGTGAGCAGCGCGGCGATCACGCCGATGAGCGGCCATCGCACCACGAGGCTGATCAGCAGCGCGACGAGGAACACGGCGTTGATGATGAACCCGGGCACGAAGTTGTCCTCGGCGCGCCCGGTGATCAGCGCCAGCCCGGCGGAGATGCCCACGCCGAGGACGCCGACCGCCGCGCTGGTCCACGGCGTGCGGGCCACCAGCCGCGCGATGACGAACAGCACGGCGACGCCGAGCGGGATGAGCACCGAGGGCAGCAGCTGCTGCGTGATCGTGTACACCACGAGGAAGACGAGCCCCGGCAGGATCGACTCGACCAGCCCGCGCACGCCCCCCATGGCCGCCAGGAGCGCGCCGCCGGTCGGCGTCTCACCCGGCTTGACCTTGCCGAAGGCGGAGTTGCGGGCCGCCGCCTCGAGACCGTCGCGCAGCGCCGGCTGCTCGCGGTCCTCGCTCACGCCGGAGCCTGCCCGGAGGCGGGCATGTGCAGCGGGATCAGGTCACGGGGCGGCATGGGCGTCTGCCCGCGCACGACCACGATCGACCGGAACAGGTCCTCGACCTTCGCGGCAGCGTCGGGATCCGTGGCGCCCTCGCCGGCGATGACGCCGCGCAGGAACCAGCGCGGGCCGTCCACGCCGACGAAGCGGGCCGGGCGGGCACCGCCCTGAGCGGGCACCTCGGCGAGCACCTCAGGTCCGAAGGGACCGTCGACCTCGCGCACCTTGCCGCCCTGCTTGCGCAGCTGCTCGACGATCTGCGCGCGGATGCCGTGCCACAGCCCGCTGCCGCGCGGGGCGGCGAACGGCTGCACCTGCAGGGTGGAGCCGGCGTAGTCGAGCCCGACGGCGACCACGCGCTTCGTGCTCTCCTCCACCTCGAGACGCAGGTGCAGGTCGGCCCGCGGCAGGATCTTCACGCCGCCGAGGTCGACGTACGGCCGTACGGCGTTCGCCTCGCTCTCGTCGAGCGGGCCTGCGGTCGCGCGGTCCTCGGGCGCCGACTTGGGGTGGTCGGCAGCGGCCGTCTCCGGGGTGATGTCGGTCACGACGGAACTCCTTCGTTCGCGCGGATGCCGGTAGAGCCGAACCCGGACTCCCCGCGGTGACTGCCCGGCAGCGTCGCCACCGGGATGAACTCGGCCCGTGAGACGGGCATGACGATGAGCTGGGCGATCCGGTCGCCGGGTTCGATGGCGAACGCATGCTCGTGGTCGGTGTTGAGCAGGGTGATCCTGATCTCGCCGCGGTAGCCCGCGTCCACCGTCCCCGGGCTGTTGACGATGGTCACGCCGTGCCGCATCGCGAGGCCGGAGCGCGGCACCACGAACCCGACGTAGCCGTTGGGCAGCGCGATGCGGACGCCGGTGCCGACGGTGGCCCGCCGCCCGGGCTGCAGCAGGTGCGACTCCGCGGAGTGCAGGTCGGCGCCGGCGTCGCCCGGATGCGCGTAGGCCGGTGCCTGTCCGGAGCCGATGAGCACCTCGACGTTGTCGACCACGCAACGAGGCTAGTGCAGAACCCCTGGAGGGACGGTGTTCAATGGATGCCGTGCCCCGTTACCGAGAGAGGCTGTGGCCCGCGCCGTGGCTGTTCGTCGCCACCGCGCTCGTCATCCCGGCGAGCCTGCTGGTGTTCACCCCGATCGAGCTCTGGGTCGGCGTGGTGGTCGGGATCGTGCTCTACGCGGGCGTCATCGGGCTGCTGCTGGCGGGATCGCCGCGCATCGAGGTGACCGACGACGAGCTGCTCGCCGGGCGCGCCCGCATCCCCCTCCGCCTGCTCGGCACGGCCGAGGCGGCCCGGGGAGAGGATGCGTTCGCGGAGCGGGGCCCGAGGGCCGACGCGCGGGCGTGGATGCTGGTCCGCGGCTGGGTCGACCCGGTGGTGCGGGTGCCGGTGGAGGATCCCGAGGATCCGGCCCCCTACTGGCTGCTGTCGACGCGCCGCCCCGATGAGCTGGCGGCGGCGCTGAACGCGCGCGACTAGGCCGCGCACTCCAGGCAGATCGCGCCGAGCTTCTCCTCGTGGTCGATCTGCGAACGGTGCTTCACGAGGAAGCAGCTGACGCAGGTGAACTCGTCGGCCTGCGGGGGCAGCACCACGACGTCGAGGTCGAGGTCGGAGAGGTCCGCACCTGCGAGCTCGAAGCTGCCCGGGTTGTCGGCGTCGTCGGCGTCGATGGATCCGGACGCCTTGTCCGGGACGCGCTCCTTGAGGGCCTCGATCGACTCGCTGTCGTCGTCGGTCTTGCGGGGCGCGTCGTAGTCGGTTGCCATGCCATTCCTGTTTCTATGATCCGATTCGGGGTGCCGATCGGCGGGGACAGTGTGCACCAGCGGTTCGCAAAGTGCAAACCACTGAACCCGTGTCGGATTCGGCTGCCGATGCAACTCACGGCACGCCCGCGCTATTCCCTTGAATACCGCGTCCGCGTGTCATTCTGAAGGCCTGGACGCCAGGCCGGAAGGAGGGCTGTCATGCAGGAGCTCCACGTGATCGGAGTCGACAACGGCGCGCTGCTGGTCGCAGCGGACGACGGCACGCGCTACCGCATCGCGGTGGACGAGGTGCTGCACGCGAAACTGCGGCAGAGCGTGCCGGACACCGGCACCGGCCCGAAGCTGTCGCCGCGCGAGATTCAATCGCACATCCGCGCCGGCATGTCGGCGCAGGACGTCGCGGCCATCACCGGCGCACCGCTCGAGTACATCCAGCGCTTCGAGGGTCCCGTCGTCGCCGAACGCGAGTTCGTCGTGCGCTCGGCGCTGTCGGTCCCGGTGCGGATGGCGGGCGACGTCGACCCGCTGAGCTCCGGCAAGACCTTCGGTACCGCGATCCGCGAGCGGTTGCACGAGCTGGGTGCGCTCGGCGAGCGCTGGGCGAGTTGGAAGGAGGAGGGCGGCAGCTGGATCGTGAAGCTTTCGTTCACCGCCAACGCCGTCGATCACGATGCCCGCTGGCAGTTCGACCCGAAGAAGCAGTCGCTCGCACCGCTGAACGCCGAGGCGATCTCGCTGTCGCAGGGCGAGTCGTCGGCCCCGCTCATCCCCCGCCTGCGCGCCGTGTCGCACCCCGACGAGCCGGACACCGCCCGCTTCGACAGCGGCGCCTTCCAGGTCGACGACGCCTCTCTCCCCGAGACCGCCCCGGTGCCGCGACCGATCCCGATCGGCCGCATGCAGCAGGAGGAGCCGGCGCACGGCAACCAGACCGCCGACCTGCTCGAGGCGCTGCGGCGCCGGCGGGGCGAGCGCGAGGCCGCGTCCTTCGACGACGACGAGTCGCGCGCCGCGCACCCGTCGACCGGCAGCATCCGCGTGGTCGAGGTCCCGCTCGACCCGCCCCCGGCCGATCCGCCGTCGCAGCGCGACTCCGGCTCGCAGCCGCGGGTGAAGAAGGAGAAGGCGCGCGTCAGCATGCCGAGCTGGGACGAGATCGTGTTCGGCGCCCGGCCGGACGACGATCTGGCCTGACTCAGCGCGCGTAGGCGCCGAACCGCAGCAACGGCACGCGCAGCTCCTCGGGAGACCAGGAGCCGTGCTGGCCGACCATGCCGATCCCCTGCTCGCTCGCGTGCCGGCCGTCGTAGTACGCGACCCGCTTGCGCGCCGCCACGAGCACGTCGCCGATGCGCGGGGCGACCTCGGGCCGTACCGGGCCGAACCATCCCGCCACGATCGCCTCGGCGCGGGTGACGACCCAGGCGCGATCGCCCTCGGATTCCCGCCAGCGCTGCGCCACGGCGTCCGCGTCCGCGCCGGCCTCCAGGTGCAGCTGCAGGCAGCGCGGCTCCCCGGCGAGGTGCCGCACGTCGTCGAGCAGGCCCGGCGCCTGGTCCACGAGCAGTTTGCCCGAGTCCGGGATGTCGAGCATGCCGTGGTCGGCGGTGAGCAGCATGCCGGCGCCGGGCGGCAGCACGATGTCGCGGATCACGGCGTCGAGATCCTCGAGCGCGCGGATCCACCGGTCCGATTCGACCCCGTGCTTGTGGCCGGCCTGGTCGAGCTCGGGCACGTAGACGTAGATCAGGCTGCCGGGTTCGCGAGCGGCGTCGGCGGCGATGGCGAACCGCTCCGGCACCGTCCTCGCCCCGCGGTACTCGGCGCCCCGCAGCACCGCCCGGGTGAAACCGCTGTCGGCGTACCGGGCCGGGCCGACCACCACGGGCCGTAGGCCGGATGCGGCGGCCGTCTCGAACAGCGTCGGGCGGTCCTGCCAGCGCTCGGGCCGCATCCCGTCGTCCCATCCGGAGAGCTGGTTGACCACGCGGTCGTGCTCGGGGTCGAGCACGGAGTATCCGACCAGCCCGTGCTGGCCGGGCGGCAGGCCGGTGGTGAGCGATGCGAGCGCCGCGGCCGTGGTGGTCGGGAAGCCGGACTCGATCACGTCGCGGCGGCTCATCGCGCCGGCGAGCGTGCGAGCGTGCCCGGCAGCCGCCCGCAGCGGCTCGGCGCCGAGGCCGTCGACGAGCACCACGATCGCGCTGGATGCCGTCGGCAGGTCGAGCTCGCCGCGTTCGCCGCGCAGCGACGCCATCAGATTCCGCACCACGTCGGTGAGGTGCGGGCCGCGCGGTGACGGCGCCGGTAGCATGACGTCGATCTTATGGCTGCTCCCTCGAACCCCACCCCGACCCTGCCGCCCGGCGAGCGCATCGAAGAGGTGGACGTCGCCACCGAGATGCAGGGCTCCTTCCTGGAGTACGCGTACGCCGTCATCTACTCGCGTGCGCTCCCCGACGCCCGTGACGGGCTGAAGCCCGTGCAGCGGCGCATCCTGTTCCAGATGACCGAGATGGGGCTGCGCCCCGACCGCGGGCATGTGAAGTCGAGCCGGGTCGTCGGCGACGTGATGGGCCGCCTGCGCCCGCACGGCGACGCGCCCATCTACGACGCGCTGGTGCGGCTCGCGCAGGACTTCGTGATGCGGGTGCCGCTGGTCGACGGGCACGGCAACTTCGGCTCACTCGACGACGGGCCCGCGGCGCCCCGGTACACCGAGGCCCGGCTGCAGGCGGCCGCCCTCGCCCTGACGGACGGCATCGACGAGGACGTCGTCGAGTTCGTGCCGAACTACGACAGCTCGTACATGCAGCCCGAGGTGCTGCCGGCGGCTTACCCGAACCTGCTGGTGAACGGCGCCTCCGGCATCGCGGTCGGCATGGCGACGAACATGGCGCCGCACAACCTCATCGAGGTGGCGGCGGCGGCGCGCTTCCTGCTCGAGAACCCGGATGCCGCGCTCGAGCAGCTCATGGAATTCGTGCCCGGTCCCGACCTGCCGAGCGGCGGCACCATCGTCGGCCTCGACGGCATCCGCGACGCCTACGCCACCGGCCGCGGCAGCTTCCGCACCCGCGCGAAGGTCGCGGTCGAGCCGCTCGGCCCGCGCAAGACCAGCCTGGTGGTCACCGAGCTGCCGTACCTCGTCGGCCCTGAGCGGGTGATCGAGAAGATCAAGGACGGCGTGCAGGCGAAGAAGATCACCGGCATCGCCGACGTGACCGACCTCACCGACCGCAAGAACGGCCTGCGGCTGGTGATCGGCCTCAAGACCGGCTTCAGTCCGGAGGGCGTGCTGGAGCAGCTCTACCGGCTGACGCCGCTCGAGGAGAACTTCGCGATCAACAACGTCGCCCTGGTGAACGGCAAGCCGCAGACCCTGGGGCTGCGCGAGCTGCTGCGGGTCTACCTCGACCACCGCATCGAGGTCGTGACCCGCCGCTCCCGCTTCCGGCTCGCCCGCCGGCAGGAGCGCCTGCACCTCGTGCTCGGCCTGCTCGTCGCGATCCTCGACATCGACGAGGTCATCCAGGTCATCCGCAGCAGCGACGACACGGCACAGGCCCGCAGCCGGCTCATGGACGTCTTCGACCTCAGCCAGCTGCAGGCCGACTACATCCTGGAACTGCAGCTGCGCCGGCTCACCCGCTTCAGCCGGATCGAGCTCGAGGCAGAGCGCGACCAGCTGCAGGCCGAGATCGCCGAGCTCGAGGCGCTGCTCGCCGACCCCGCCGCGATCCGCGCGATGGTCGCCGAGGAGCTCGACGAGACCGCGGAGCGCTTCGGCACCCCGCGCCGCACCCTGCTCACCGAGGCGAAGGGCGGCCCGGTCACCAGCGCCGCCAAGCGCGCCGCCAACGCGCCGGCGCTCGAGATCCCGGATGCCCCGACCCTGGTCGTGCTGTCGACCACCGGCCGCGCGGTGCGCGTCGACCTGCCGCCGGAGGAGACCCCGGTGCGCGCCACCCGGCGCAGCCGCCACGACGCGGTGCGATCGGCGGTGCGCGGCTCCACCCGCGGCGAGCTCGGCGCGGTGACGAACCGGGGCCGCCTGCTGCGCTTCACCCCGGTCGACCTGCCGTCGGTGCCCGCGAACTCGGTGCAGCTCGCCGCCGGCGCCCGGATCGGCGACTACGTCGGCATCGCCGACAAGAAGGAGCGCGTGCTCGCGCTGGTCTCCCTGGACTCCCCCGACCCGATCGCGCTCGGCACCCTGCGCGGCACGGTGAAGCGGATCGCGACCGGCGGCTGGCCCAACCGGCCCGAGTTCGAGATCATCGCCCTGAAGCCGGGCGACGAGGTGGTCGGCGTCGCACAGGGCGGCGACACCGACGAGCTGGTGTTCGTCACGTCGGACGCGCAGCTGCTGCGCTTCGCCGCCTCGGCGGTGCGGCCGCAGGGCGCGGCGGCCGGCGGCATGGCCGGCATCAACGTAGGCGCGGGCGCCTCGGTGCTCTTCTTCGGTGCGGTGGCCCAGGGCGCGGATGCCGTGGTCGCCACGATCTCGATGCCCGCCGACACGCTGCCGGGCACCGACGCCGGCCGTGCCAAGGTCTCGGCCCTGACCGAGTTCCCCGCCAAGGGGCGCGCCACCGGCGGCGTCCGGGCGCACGCGTTCCTCAAGGGCGAATCGGCGCTCACACTGGCCTGGGCGGGTCAGGCTCCCGCCCTCGCGGTCGCGGCGGACGGCGCACTGCGCACCCTGCCCGAGGCCGGCGCCAAGCGCGACGCCTCCGGGGTGCCGCTCGAGGGCGTCATCGGCTCCATCGGGCGGGCGCTGTAGCGCGGGTGCCACGGCTCACACCGCGGCACCCGCGCCCCGCTCAGCCCGCGTTCGGCGCGGCGGCGGTCAGGGCATCCACCAGCTGGTCCAGACCCCACGGCAGCGAGAGCGCCGTCGGCGGGGAGACCGACGAGACGAGCTCGGTGCCGACCACGGGCGCGACCGCACCGGACTGCACGGCCGGGATCGCCTGGGCGTAGCCGGCGGCGAGGAAGGCGTCGAACTCCTCCTGGGTGTTCGCGTACGCCACCAGGATGTCGGCCTCGAGCTGGTCGAGCTGCTCGTAGCTGAGCGTGTAGAAGAACGTCTGGTCGCCGTTGGCGAGCTCCTCGACGCTCGGAGCGCTCTGCAGGCCCAGGTCGAACATGAACTCGACGCGCGGGTCCTCCGGCTTGTAGACGTAGAAGGTGCCCGCGACGTCCCACACCGCGGCGACGGTCTTGCCCTCGAACTCCGGGTGCTCGGTGGCCACCGAGGCGAGCTGGTCGTCGATGTCGGCGAGCACCGCATCCGCCTCGTCGGCCATGCCGAGCGACTCGCCCACGATCGTGATCACGTCGCGCCACGGCGTCGCCCACGCGGTCTCCGGGTACACCACGGTCGGCGCGATGGCGGAGAGCAGCTCGTACTGCTCCTCGGTGACGCCCGAGTACGGGGCGAGGATCAGGTCGGGCGCCGCCTCGGCGATCTCCTCGTAGGCCGGCTCGTCGGCCGAGGCGGGCAGCACGGTCGGGGTCTGCGCTCCGAGCTCGTCGAGCGCGTCCTCGATCCACGGCAGCACGCCGTCCTCGCCGCCCGCGTAGTCCTCGGACGGGATCGCGACCGGCACCACGCCGAGCGCCAGGGCGGCGTCGGTGCTCCCCCAGCCGAGCGTGACGACGCGCTCGGCCTGGGCGGTGATCTCGGTCTCGCCGAACGCGTGCTCGATGGTCACCGGGAAGGTGCCGTCGCCGGCGCCGCCGGTCTGGTCGTCGCCGGGCGCGGATGCGCTGCAGCCGGTGAGCGCGACGGCGGCGGTGAGCAGCACGGCCGCGATGCGCGGGGTTCTGGACATGGTTCTCCTCGGTGTTCGGTGAAGGGGTTCAGGGGGTCTGCGGGCCGGGGTGGAATCGGCCGACCGGCACCACCAGGGGCGAGCCGGTCACGGGGTCGGGCACGACCATGCAGTCCATGCCGAAGGCGGTGCGCACCAGGTCGGCGGTGAGCACGTCGGCGGGGGCACCGGACGCCACCAGCGCGCCGTCGGCCATGACGAGCATCCGGTCGGCGTAGCGCGCGGCGAGGTTGAGGTCGTGCAGCACCATCACCACGGTGGTGCCGCGCTCGCGATTCAGGTGCAGCAGCAGGTCGAGCACCTCGACCTGGTGGGCGATGTCGAGGAACGTGGTGGGCTCGTCGAGCAGCAGGATGTCCGGATCCTGCGCCAGCGCGAGCGCGATCCACACCCGCTGGCGCTGGCCGCCCGACAACTCGTCGACCCGCCGTCCGGCGATCGCGGCGGTGTCGGTCGCGTCGAGGGCGGCCGCGACCGCCGCGTCGTCCTCGGCCCTCCAGGTGCGGAACCAGCGCTGGTGCGGATAGCGGCCGCGGCCGACGAGGTCGGCGACCGTGATCGCCTCGGGGGCGACCGGCTGCTGCGGCAGCAGGCCGACCGAGCGGGCGAACTCGCGCGACGGGATGCCGCGGATGTCGCGGCCGTCCAGCTCGACGGCACCGGCGGTGGGTCGCAGCAGACCGGCCAGGCCGCGCAGCAGCGTGGACTTGCCCGAGGCGTTCGCCCCGACCACCACGGTGATGCCGCCGGCGGGCACCGACACGTCGAGCCCGTCCACGACGACCCGGCCCTCGTACTGCAGCCGCAGTCCGGTGCCGATCAGCGCGTGCTGGGATGCGATGGCCATCTCACTCCCTCGTCCGGTCGGCCCGGGTCAGCAGCCAGAGCAGGTACGGGGCGCCGATCAGCGCGGTCACGACCCCCACCGGCACCTGCAGGTCGACGGGCAGCAGGTGCTGCGCGATCAGGTCGGCGACCACCACGAGCAGCGCACCGACCAGCGCGGACGGCACCAGCGCGAGGCCGCCGGTGC
>DATMVL010000155.1:0-9656 GCA_035563175.1 Rhodoglobus sp.
TGGCGCTCACCGTCGCCGGTCTGCTGCCACCCGTGGCCGGGCAGGTGCGGGCGACGGATGCGCTGGCCGGCGGCGCGGGACCTCACCCGCACCGCTGGCGCTCGCGTCAGCTGCTCACCCGCATCGGCACCGTGTTCCAGCAGCCCGCGCACCAGTTCCTGGCCCGCACCGTCAGGGAGGAGCTCGAGGTCGGCCCGAGGGCGCTCGGGCAGAAGGGCGACGTCGACGAGCTGCTGGCCAGGCTGCGCCTCGACCGGCTGGCCCGCGCCAACCCGTTCACGCTCTCCGGCGGCGAGCAGCGGCGGCTCAGCGTCGGGACCGCCCTCGCGACGCGGCCCAGGGTGCTGGTGCTCGACGAGCCCACCTTCGGTCAGGATGCGGGCACCTGGGCCGAGCTCGTCGCGCTCGTCGCCGCGCTGCTCGACCACGGCACCGCCGTGCTCGCCGCCACCCACGACGGCGAGTTCGTGGACGCGCTCGCGGACGACGTGTTGGAGCTGCCGTGAATCCGCTGGCCCGCCTTGCCGCCGCGCTGATCATCGCCCTCTGCCTGGTCTCGAGCATCGACCCGGTGTCGGCCGGCACCGCGCTGGTGCTCGAGCTGGCGCTCATCCCGCTGCTGCGCATCCCGTGGCGCACGTTCTGGCGCCGTACCTGGCCGGTCTGGCTGGCGGCGCCGCTCACCGCGGTGACCATCGCGCTCTACGGACGCACCGCCGGCACGGTGCACGTGGAGTTCCTGTTCCTGCGCATCAGCGACGGCTCGCTCGACCTCGCGCTCTCGACCCTGCTGCGGGTGCTCGCGGTGGCCCTGCCCGCGGTCGTGCTGTTCATCGGAGTCGACCCGACCGAGCTGGCCGACGCGCTCGCGCAGCGGTTGCGGCTGCCCGCCCGGTTCGTGCTCGGGGCGCTCGCCGGCGTGCGGCTGATCGGACTCGCCATGGACGACTGGCGATCGATCGCGCTCGCCCGCCGCGCGCGCGGTGTCGGCGATCGCGGCGCCATCCGCCGGTTCTTCGGGCAGGCGTTCGCCCTGCTCGTGCTGTCGATCAGGCGCGGGAGCACGCTGGCGACGGCGATGGAGGCGCGTGGCTTCGGCGCCTCGCCGCACCGCACCTGGGCGCGCGAGTCGCGCTGGGACGGGCGGGACGGGCTGCTGCTCGGCGTCGCGGCGGCGATCGGGGTCTCCGCGATCACCGCCGCCGCGCTCAGTGGTGCGTGGAGGCCGATCCTTGGCTGAGCGGATCCTCATCGACGGCCGCTCAGGCTCCGGCAAGAGCGAGCTCGCGGCCGCGCTCGCGCCGCTGCTGCGTGCTCAGCTCGTGCGGCTCGACGACCTCTACCCCGGGTGGGACGGGCTCGACGAGGGCAGCGCCGCGGTACCCGGGCTGTTGCGCACGGGGCGGTGGCGGCAGTGGGACTGGGCGACCGACCGGCCGGGAGCAGCGCGGACCGTCGACCTCGGGCATCCGCTGATCGTCGAGGGGGTGGGCGCACTCACCGGTGCCTCCCGCGCGCTGGCGGACGCCGCGATCTGGGTCGAGCTCGACGCGGGGACGCGCAAGGCGCGGGCGCTGGCACGGGACGGCGAGACGTACGCCCCGCACTGGGAACGGTGGGCCGCGCAGGAGGACGTGCTGCTGCGACGGGAGCGACCGCGCGAGCTGGCCGACCTCGTCGTCGACGGGTCGTCGGCCGAGGCCGCGCTGCGGGCGGTGTTGGCGTTCCTGCGGACCTAGCCCGCGGTCCACTTCTGCACGAGGTCGGTGCCGCGCGGCTGCAACGTCATGGCGGCGCCGTCGCAGGTCAGCACCCAACCGGTGGTGTCGTCGAAGTCGCTGCGCGGGGGACCCCATGGGGCCGCCTCGAGCGGGGCTCCGCCCTGCTCGGCGACGGTCTGCACCTCGATCTCGTTCTTCCAGCGCCGCGGGATCGCGACGTCGGCGTCGACGTACGCCTTGCCGCTGCCGGTGCCGGTCTGCGTCTGCGTGATGACGAGCTCCTGGTCGCCCGCCGGGGCGGTGATCCGGATGCTGAGATCGCTCTCCATGGTGACGCTGTCGTCCGCGGTCCACTCGATGGTCTTCGCACCGGAGACCTCGAGGCCGGTGACCTCGGGGTGGTCGCGCTGCACCTCGGCCAGCAGCTGCGCGCCGAGGTCGGCCGTGTCGAGACTCCAGGTGTGCCCCTGCACGCACTGCGCGACGGGGGAGGGCGGGTCCTCGTTGGACACGGGGGTGACGAGCGCGCAGCCGGAGAGCGCCGTCAGCATCGCGGCGGACGCGGCGAGCGCCGCCGTACGCGAAGTCGAGAACATGACCCTCCCTGGAACCGGACTCCTGGAATCCTATGGCCGGGCCGATAACGAACTGCTGAGCGCCGCTCGGAGCGCCCTGACTGCGAATTCGACGGACCGTCCGTCGGATTCGGAGTCGTCGCGCTCAGGCCCAGCCGAGTTCGTGCAGCTGGTCGTCGTCGATGCCGTGGAAGTGCGCGATCTCGTGCACGAGGGTGATGTGGATCTGGTCCTTCAGATCCTCGAGGTCCTCCGAGTGCGCGATCAGCGGCTCCCGGTACAGCACGATGCGGTCGGGCAGCTCGCCGAAGCCGTACCGGTCACGTTCGGTGAGCGCGATGCCGTCGTACAGGCCGAGCAGGTCGAGCGAGCCGTCCTCGGGGCGCGCCTCGGTCACGAACACGACGTTGTCGAGGCCCTCGACGAGCTCGTCGGGCAGCGCGTCCAGCTCGTCCACGACGAGCTGCTCGAACTCCTCCTCGGTCAGCTCCAGTTCAGCCATCCAGCACCTCCAGCAGCATGCCCTGCACCGCGCCGAGCCATTGGTAGACGGCGTGCATCGCCGCATCCCGATCGTCTTCGAGACGGCCCGGGTCGCCGTCCTCGACGATTCCCAGACGCGCCGCGATCGCGAGCCGCAGATCGGTGAGCGTACGCAGCCAGGCCTGCACCGCAGGCGGGTCGAGGCGCACGGGCACCGTGCCGTCGCCGTCGCTGAGCGACGCGACCACCGCGCGCGCGGCGTCGGACTTGCGCTGCAGCAGCCCGTGCTCGGTGAGCCGGCGATGCTCGGACGCCGCCTCGGGGTCGTCGCGGTACGCGTCGGGCAGCAGGCGGGCGAGCGCCGGATCGAGCGGAGGCGTCTCCGCACCGCCGATCCCTGCCGCGGCGAGCACGGCATCCACCGGGTCCCCGGCCGAGGCGCGGTCGGTGAGCATCACGATCAGCTGCCCCGCGAGATCGCGCAGCGTGCTCGCCTCGTCGCCGGTGAAGCGCGCCGAGACCGTGCCGTCGCGCTCGAGGCGGAAGCCGATCATGCGTCGGCCTTGTCCACGGTGGCCCACAGCCCGTAGTCGTGCATGGCCTCCACGTGCCGCTCCATCTCCTCGCGGCCGCCGGTGGCCACCACCGCCCGGCCGTCGTGGTGCACCTGCAGCATCAGGCGCTCGGCCTCCTCGCGGGAGTGCCCGAAGTAGCTGCGGAACACGTAGGTGACGTACGTCATCAGGTTGACGGGATCGTTCCAGACGATCGTCACCCACGGTCGGTCGAGCGACTCGACCGACTCCGGCACCTGGACGGGGGATTCGATCGTCATGTGGGGTGATCGACGGGACTCGAACCCGCGACATCCGGCACCACAAGCCAGCGCTCTACCAACTGAGCTACGACCACCATGCGCCCCCTCGCGGCGGCGACGATCAAGTGTATTACAGAGCGCGCGCGTGCTTGGACACGATCTCGGCCGAGATCGTCTGCACCTGCTCGGTCGTCGGCCCCGGCTCGCCGATGAAGACCGCCGAGCGGTAGTAGTCGAGCTCCCGGATGCTCTCCAGGATGTCCGCGAGGGCCCGGTGGTTGCCCTCCTTCGCCGGGGCGTTGAAGTACACCCGCGGGAACCAGCGGCGGGAGAGTTCCTTGATGGAGGACACGTCGATGTTCCGGTAGTGCAGGTGCGAGTCGACGCGCGGCATGTACTTGGCGAGGAACATCCGGTCGGTGCCGATCGTGTTGCCGGCCAGCGGCGCGGTCTGCGGTGCCGGCACGTGCCGCAGGATGTACTCGTTCACGGCGTACTCGGCGTCGGCGAGGGACACGCCGTTCGGGATGTCGTCGAGCAGGCCGCTCGCGCGGTGCATGTCGCGCACGAAGTCGCTCATGTTGTCCAACGCGGCCTGATCGGGCTTGATCACGATCTCGAAACCCGGATCGACCGGCTTCAGGTCGTAGTCGGTGATGACCACGGCGACCTCGACGAGCTCATCGATCGCGACGTCCAGACCGGTCATCTCGCAGTCGATCCAGACGAGCAGGTCGGAGCTTGAGGCCATGGCCGCAGTCTACTGCGGGGGCGTCACCGTGATCAGGCCGGGCAGTTTCGGGTCGCGGCCGTCGCCGAGGGACTGCCGGCGGATGCGACGACCGATCCACGGCAGCGCGTGCCGCTGCATCCAGCCGATCGTCGTCATCGGCACCCGCTGCGCCGTGCCGGCTTTCGGGCCGAACTCGTAGTACGGCACCCCGAGCGCGTGCGCGGCGCGGCTCGCGAGCAGCCGGTGGCCGGCGGGCGTGAGGTGCACGCGGTCCTCGGCCCACATGTCCGGATCGTGCAGCTCGCGCATGCCCCAGAGGTCGAGGGTGAAGGTGCCGTGCGTTCGGGCGATGCTCCACAGATTCGCGTTGAAGACGGCGGCCCGGCCGCGGAACGGCTTGAGGAAGAACGCGAACTGCGGGTCGAAGCAGGTGCCGAGCAGCACGTCGGCGCCGGCCGCGCGCAGTTCGGCGACCCCGCTCTCGAGCTCCGCGGCCAGCCCATCCGGGTCCGCCCTCGGGCTCATCAGGTCGTTGCCGCCGATGAGCACCGACACCAAGTCGGGCTGCAGCTCCACCGCGCGCGGCACCTGCTCGTGCACCACGTGCCGCACCCGGCGGCCGCGCACCCCGAGGTTCGCGTACTCGAACGGGTTGCCGCGCAGGCGCGCGTCGCCGTCGAGGATCGTGGCGAGCCGGTCGGCCCAGCCGAACCAGGGCTCGCCGACACCCACGATGGGGTCGCAGAAGCCCTCGGTGATCGAGTCGCCGAGGGCGATGTACCGGTGCCACTGCGCGGTCACGCGATCAGTGTGCTGCACCACCGGCAGGCGGGCTACGGTGTCGCCACCCCCGTCACCCGATGCTCACCCGGCGTTCGGGCTGGGTACACGCTTCAGGCGACGGTGGCCTCGGCGGCGGCTCCGCTGCGAGAGGCGAGGATGCCGGCGGTGCGCTCGAGCGCGGACCAATCGTCGTCGCTCAGCTGCTCGAACGAGGGCGCCAGGGCATCCACCAGCTGGCGGCGCCACGATGCGAGGGCCCGCTCGCCCTTCGGTGTGATGGCGATGAGCCACGCCCGGGAGTCGTCGACATCGGCGATGCGGTACACCCACTCGTCGGTGACGAGGTTCTGCACCACCTTCGTCATGCCGGGCTGGCTGATGCGCGCGGCTCTCGCGAGGTCGCCGAGCCGGTGCGGTCCCTCGGCCTCGAGCACGGCCAGCGCCGTCCAGGTCGCGGAGATGATGGGGCTGCCCGTGGACTGCGCGGCGTGCCGGGTGAGTCGGTGCGTCGCGACAGCGAGGGTCTCGAGGATGTCGCTTCTTTTCACATGCACAATCATATAACCCGGTTATGCATCAGCGCCGGGCAGGGGACTCTCCGACCGGTCTGCTAGACCTGATGGCATGAGCGAAACCCCCACCCTCGCCGAGGGCGACTCCTACGTCGTGTTCTACGCCGGCGGCCCCTATGACGGTCAGAGCGAGTCCCGCATCTCCACCGACGGCACCTGGGAGACCGAGATCACCGTGCTCGCGGCGTTCGAGGGCACGGAGACGCAGCTCGACTACGTGAACCCGCAGGCCCGCGTGGTCGGCGACGAGGTGCACGTCACCTACACGTGGAATCAGGCGGACAGCGAGCCCATCCAGGCGCTGGACGAGCGCAACGACGACTGAGGCGGAATGCCGTCGCGACGCGATCGGTTGATGACGCCGTGAAGGTCGACTTCTACTCGTCCGCGTTCTGCGAGCCGTGCATGACGACGCGGTCCGTGCTGGCCGAGGTCGCCCGCCTCGTACCCGGCGCCGAGATCGTCGAGCGGGATGTGGCCCGCCACGGCGATGCAGCGGTGGCGGCGGGCATCCGGTCGACGCCGACCGTCATCGTCTCGAACGCCGCCGGTGCGGAGGTCTTCCGGGCCGAGGGTGCGCCGACGCTGAACCAGGTGCTCGTCGCGCTCGCGAAGGCGGTCTGAGGAGCCGGCGCGGTATCCTGGGGACGCCTTCCCCCCGTAGCTCAGCGGACAGAGCACGCGGTTTCTACCCGCATGGTCGGGGGTTCGATTCCCTCCGGGGGGGCCGTCGTCACGGCAGCCGCCATGACTTCCCCAGCCGGGTCAGGGTCGCGATCGCGTGGCAGTTGCGGCAGCGAACCTCGCACTTGGCGATCTCGTCGAGGAGTGATGCAGTTCCGGCGCCTCGTCGCGCCAGGACGGTCACCGCAGCCACCTTCGTTCCTCGGACGTGATCGAACTCCAGAACCCGCAGGTCGCGGATCCCGCAGTCGATGCAGCCGTCCGCGAGCGCTTCAGCCATGATCCGTCGCGCCTCCGAGCGCCTCGCTGCGCTGTTTCGCCTCGCGTTCTCGAGGTGCCTGGCCAGATTCGCCTGGTAGTGCTCCTTCTGGCATTCGCGACAGTACGAGTGGAGCCCGTCCCGGTTCTTCATCGACCGGTTGAAGTGCCGGTATGCCTTCTCCTTGCCGCAGCGGAAGCATCGCTTCATGTTCGAACAGTAGAACCGGCGCCCGACGCCGTGATCCGTGCCAGAGTGTGCTCGTGAAGCGCACAGCCGCCGTCGTCGCCCTCGCCGTCGCGTTCGGGCTGAGCGGCTGCACGCCGCAGGAGCCGACCGTGGTGACGTTCGAGGTGGCCGGCGAGCAGACCTATCGCATCGAACTGACCTCGCGGGAGCACATCGACCACGTCAGGGCGCTGATGGACGGCAGCACCGAGGAGGGGCGCATCCCGGTCGGCCGGATCGTGCGTGACGACCCGGGCGTGAACGAGCCCTGGTCGTGGCACATCGACCCGGCGACGCTCGAGTTCGCCGACTTCACGACGGAGGTGTGCGACGGCCTGCCCGAGTACGTCGAGGATCGCACCCTCACCTCGGACACCTACTGCCCGTGGATCGCGGAACCGATCGAGCTGACCGGCCCCGGCTCGCGGTGAGCGGTCAGGCCTTCTCGGGCAGCAGCGGCTCCGTCGGCGACGCAGCCTGCTGAGCCGCCCACTCGCGCTGCCGCGCGACCAGCTCGTCGTCGTCCGAGGGCTGCTCGTACTGCCACGCGGCGAGATCCTGAGCGAACAGCTTGCGAGCCTTGCCCGGCTTGTCCTGCCAGGCGATCAGCCCGTTCTGGAAGTCGGCGAGGTCCTGGTCGTTCTGCAGGCCGTAGCTGGCCGAGTTCCGCTTGAGCGCAGCGAGGTGGTGCGCCGCCCAATCCGCCGCGAGGCCCGCGCCGGCGACGGGCAGCAACCGCACCCGCACCTCCGCCTCGGCGACCTGATGGTCGACATGATCCTTCTCGCTCGCCGAGAGCGACGTCCAGCCGGCCGCCCGCCGCCCGGCCGCCACCAGGGCGGCGACGGCGGAGGCCCTGACCTGGCGCTCCTGGTGCGCGACGAGGCGCTTCATGCCGCCGCGGGCGATGAGCCCGGCGACGATGCCCGCGACGAGGATCGCGATGAAGGGGAGGATCGCGTCGGTGAAGACGCGACGGCCCTCAGCCGAGGTGAACCACCCGACGATGTCGTTCCACCAGTCCTGGATCATGCGTGCAGGGTAACCCCGGCCCGTGCGGACTGGGGGGCGCGACAGGCCGGGCTGAGCCGATCCGCAGTCAGAACCGGAAGCAGTCCATCGCGTCGGCGAAGCGCCAGAATTCCCCTACGGGGATGAAGCGCCGCTGCCTCGTCAGCATCCGCCGCGCGGAGAAGCGCTCGCCGGCGGGCGTCGTGGCGCGGTCGACGTAGCCGAGCACCTCGCCGTCGTCACGCGTGACCCGCCAGAGGTCGTCGTGCAGCTGCACGGTGACGACGCCGTCGCGAGTTCGGGTCGTGGGAGCGAAGTCGAGAACCGTCATGGGTCGAAACTATGTTCGACCACCGACATCCGCGGATGTCCGGATGCCGCCTCAGCGACGCATGCCGGTGCCGTGCACCGCGAACGGCTCGATCGCCGCCACCTCGTCATCGCCGAGCGGTGCGGCGTGCACGGCCTGCAGGCTGTCCTCCAGCTGCGCGACGCTGCTCGCGCCGATGAGGGCGCTCGTCACCTGGGGCACCCGCAGCACCCACGACAGGGCGAGCTGCGCCAGGGTCTGGCCGCGGCCCTGCGCGATCTCGTTCAGCGACCGCGCCCGCTCGAGGTAATCGTCGTCGAGGTTCTCGGAGGTGAGCCACCGGCCCGTCGCGACCCGCGAGCCCTCGGGGATGCCGTCCAGGTAGCGGCTGGTGAGCAGGCCCTGCGCGAGGGGCGAGAACACGATGCTGCCGATGCCGAGTTCCTCGAGCACCGGGAACAGCCCATCCTCGATGTGACGGTCGAACATGTTGTAACGCGGCTGGTGGATGAGCAGCGGCACCTTGTGCTCCGCGAGAGCCGCGTGCGCCGCCCGGGTCTGCTCGGGGGAGTAGTTCGAGATGCCCACGTACAGCGCCTTGCCCGCGTGCACCGCGCTGGCCAGGGCGCCCATCGTCTCCTCGATCGGGGTCTCGGGGTCGGGGCGGTGGGAGTAGAAGATGTCGAAGTAGTCGAGACCGGTGCGGCGCAGGCTCTGATCGAGCGACGACAGCACGTACTTGCGCGAGCCCCACTCGCCGTACGGGCCCGGCCACATGTCGTAGCCGGCCTTGCTCGAGATGATCAGCTCGTCGCGGTACGGCGCGAGATCCTGCGCGAAGATCGTGCCGAAGTTGCGCTCGGCCGAGCCCGGAGGCGGGCCGTAGTTGTTCGCGATGTCGATGTGGGTCACGCCGAGATCGAAGGCGCGGCGGATGATGGCCCGCTGGGTCTCGAGCGGCTTGTCGTCCCCGAAGTTGTTCCAGAGGCCGAGGGAGATCTTCGGCAGCATCAGGCCGCTGCGGCCGGTCCGCACGTAGGGCATGGAGTCGTAGCGGTCGGTCGGCGCGTCGTAGGGCATGCCCCCAGCCTAGGGAATGCCGGCCCGCGCGCGACGGTTGTGGACCACGGTGGCCCCACCGACATCCCCTCCAGCAGAAAGTAGGCTCACCCCCATGCACACGTTCGTCCTCGCCGGCGGTTGCTTCTGGTGTCTCGACGCCGTCTACCGCACCCTCAAGGGCGTCACCGACGTCGTCTCCGGCTACACCGGCGGCACGCTGTCGAACCCCTCCTACGAGGCGGTCTGCACCGGCATGACCGGCCACGCAGAGGCCGTCGCCGTCACGTTCGACCCCGACGTCATCCCCGACCAGGTCATCCTCGACGTGTTCTTCACGCTGCACGACCCGCGCCAGCTGAACCGGCAGGGCAACGACGTCGGCACCCAGTACCGCTCGGCGATGTTCTACGCCGACGAC
>DATMVL010000156.1:0-6107 GCA_035563175.1 Rhodoglobus sp.
CCTGCTCGATGGCCACGGGGTCGACCCACAGCTCCTCGGGCGACCAGCGGTACTCCTCGGCCGTCTTGGGCTCGCCTCGGGTGAGGCGCAGCACCTCGTGCCCGTCGATGAGCAGCTGGCGGGTGAGCTGGGTGCCGATGAAGCCGGTCGCGCCGGCGACGAGCACCCGCATCAGGCGAGCGATGCTTCGATGGTGATCGGGATGCCCGCGAGCGCCTTCGAGACCGGGCAGCCGGCCTTCGCCTCGTCGGCGAGCCGCTGGAAGTCCTCGTCGCCGATGCCGGGGACCTTGGCGCTCACCAGCAGGTGGCTGCCGGTGATGCCCTCACCGGGCTGGAAGGTGACCGCGGCGGTGACCTGCAGGCTCTCCGGCGGGGTGCCGTTCTGGGCGAGGGCGTTGGAGAACGCCATCGAGTAGCAGGCGGAATGCGCGGCGCCGAGCAGCTCCTCGGGGTTGGTGCCGCCGGCGACGCCCTCGGATCGGGCGGCCCAGGTGACGGGGAACTCGCCGGCGTCGGATGAGTCGAGCGAGGTCGTACCCGATCCGCTCGTCAGGTCGCCGAACCACAGGGTCGTCGCTTCGCTGGTCACAGCCATGGGAACCGCCTTTCGTCGTCTTCCACCATAGGCAGTAGCGCTCCGGCGGAGGGACCCTTGCGCACAGCGCCTGTCCTGCGGGCGCTGCGCCCGGCGCGCGCGTACGATCGGGGCGATGGATGCCGCGATCCCGACCCCGTACGAAGATCTGCTCCGCGACGTGCTCGAGCACGGAACGCACAAGTCCGACCGCACCGGCACGGGCACCCGCAGCGTCTTCGGCCGCCAGCTCCGCTTCGACCTGTCGCAGGGCTTCCCGCTGATCACGACGAAGCGCGTGCACTTCAAGTCCATCGCGTACGAGCTGCTGTGGTTCCTGCGCGGCGAGGGCAACGTGCGGTGGCTGCAGGAGCACGGCGTGACCATCTGGGACGAGTGGGCCGACGCGCAGGGCGACCTCGGCCCGGTGTACGGCGTGCAGTGGCGCTCGTGGCCGACGCCGTCGGGGGAGCAGATCGATCAGATCGCCGACGTGATCGAGCAGATCCGCACGAACCCGGACTCGCGCCGGCTCATCGTCTCGGCGTGGAACCCGGCGGACATCCCCGACATGGCGCTGGCGCCGTGCCATGCGCTGTTCCAGTTCTACGTCGCCGACGGCAAGCTGTCGTGCCAGCTCTACCAGCGCTCGGCCGACATGTTCCTCGGCGTGCCGTTCAACATCGCCAGCTACGCGCTGCTGACGCACCTCATCGCCGATCAGACCGGGCTCGCCGTGGGCGACTTCGTGTGGACCGGCGGAGACTGCCACGTCTACGACAACCACGTGGATCAGGTCACCGAGCAGCTGACCCGCGACCCGTACCCCTACCCGCGGCTGTCGATCACGGCGACCCGTGACAGCATCCTCGACTACCGGTTCGAGGATCTCGAGATCGTCGACTACCAGCACCACCCCGCGATCCGCGGCGCGGTCGCGGTCTGACCCGGGCGTCCCGGTGCCACTCGGCCTCATCTGGGCGCAGACGTCCGACGGCGTCATCGGCGCCGGCGGCGGGATGCCGTGGCACGTCCCCGAGGATCTCGCGCACTTCAGATCGGTCACCCTCGGCCACCCGGTGGTGATGGGCCGGCGCACCTGGGACTCCATCCCGCCGCGCTTCCGGCCCCTCGACGGCCGCCGCAACCTGGTGCTCACCGGTGACGGATCGTGGTCCGCGGAGGGCGCCGAGCGGGTCGCTTCGCTCGACGACGCGGTCGCGCTCGCCGCCGGCGGAGATGTCGAGCTCTGGGTGATCGGCGGCGGCACCGTCTACACCAGCGCCATCACCCGAGCCGACGTGCTGGAGGTGACGGAACTCGACCTCACCCGTGCCGACCTCGACGCCGAGCCCGACACCTTCGCGCCCGCCATCGACTCCGCCGCCTGGACGCCGACCTCCGCCACCGACTGGGCGACCTCGACCGGCGGCCCCCGCTACCGTTTCCTCCGCTACGAGCGAAGCGCCTGAGCGGCCTCTCCGCACGCCGTCGACCCCCCTCGAGCTGCGAGTCGGTCGAGCGGCTGCGCGACCGGTGATCCTCGCTGGTTTGGCCGGTCGCCGTGGTCCTTCCTCAGCGCTTGCACAACTCAGGAGCAGCTCCTGCGCTGGGAGGTCACGGACGCCCGCGATTCCACCGCGCTTGAGCATGCGGGGCGCATTTCGAGCGTGAACTCGCGGATTCTGCACGTCGTGGCCGTGCCGCGCTCGAACGAACGCGCATCTGAGGCCGCACAACTCAGGAAAGCCTCCTGAGTTCCGCAGGCGACCCGAGGGAGGCACCGGCCCTCACAGCCCGTCAGCGCCCGCCGCTCGTCGCGTACTCCACAAGCGCCGGCGGGATGCGCCACCGCACCGGAACTCGCGACGAGCCCCATCCGATCCTCCGATGGAGCAGTGTGGCCCGGTGGCGTGGATCTTCGACCGGATCGAGAAGCTCGGAGGAGCGATCTCAGCGCGTGAACTGGAGGAGCTGGGGGCAGCAGGGACATCCTGACCCGGATGGTGGGGAACCGCACCCTCGTCCGCGCCCGGCGCGGCTGGTACGTGCCCCGCGGCACCTCGCCGCGGGTGATCGATGCGATACGGGTGGGCGGGCGGCTCGCATGCGTGAGCGCCCTGGTTCACCACGGGTTCCTGCCCGCCGAAGGCGAGGTCCTGCACGTCGAGGTGGCGGCCAACGCGTCCCGGCTACGCCGGCATCCCGGCCGGGTCGTGGTGCACTGGGTGGAGCGGCGGAGCCCCGGGGACCGGCGCGCGGTGAGCGTCTCGGCGGCGCTCGGGCAGGCATCCCGGTGCCGTGGCAGTAGCCTGAGTGCATGATCGACAATCCGTTCGGGCAGGTGCTCGTCGCGCTCGTGACCCCGTTCACCGCCGACGGCGAGGTCGACTGGCCTGCGGTCGAGAAGCTCATGGACGACGTCGTCACCGCCGGTGCGGACGGGCTCGTCGTCACCGGCACGACCGGCGAGACCAGCACGCTCACCGACGCCGAGAAGCTGCGGCTGGTCGAGGTGGGCAAGGCGGTCGCGGGATCCCGCGCCAAGATCATCACCGGCGGCGGCTCCAACGAGACCGCCCACGCCATCGAGCTGTACAAGGCCAGCGAGAAGGCCGGCGCCGACGGCGCGCTCGTCGTCACCCCGTACTACAACAAGCCGACCCAGGCGGGCGTGCTCACGCACTTCCGGATGATCGCGGATGCGACCGACCTGCCGGTTATCCTGTACGACATCCCCGGCCGCACGGGCATCCCGATCACATTCGAGACGATCGTCCGCGCGGCGAAGCACCCGAACATCCGCGGCGTCAAGGATGCGAAGGGCAACTTCGCCGAGGTCAGCCGGGTGCTGAACCAGACCGACCTGCTCTACTTCTCCGGCGACGACGCCAACGTGCTGCCGCACCTGTCGATCGGCGCCGCCGGCCTCATCGGCGTCACCGCGAACATCACCGCGACGCCGTACCGGCAGATGGTCGACGCCGTGAACGCGGGCGACCTCGCGACGGCCACCGCCGCCCACCGCAAGCTCGAGCCGCTGGTGCGCGCCGTCATGACCCACGTGCCCGGCACCGTCGCAGCCAAGTACGTGCTGCACGGCCTCGGCCGGATCCCCAGCCCACGGGTGCGACTGCCCCTCGTCGGGCCCGAAGAGCATGAGGCGGCCGTCATCGAGGCCGACCTCGAACTGGTGAAGGACATCCCCGGCGTGAGCTTCGCGAACTTCAGACCCGACCGCAATGCCGCCGCCGGCGGTGCGCTGCCCAAGGTCGCGGGGACCACCCGCTGATGGTGATGCAGGTGACGCAGCCGCCCGTGCTCGAGCCGGGCACCCTGCGGGTGATCCCGCTCGGCGGACTCGGCGAGGTCGGCCGCAACATGACCGTCTTCGAGATCGACGGCAAGCTGCTCGTCGTCGACTGCGGCGTGCTCTTCCCCGAGGAGCACCAGCCGGGGGTCGACCTGATCCTCCCCGACTTCAGCCCGCTGCGTGACCGCCTCGACGACATCGTCGCGATCGTGCTCACGCACGGCCACGAGGACCACATCGGCGCCGTGCCCTACCTCCTGAAGCTGCGGCAGGACATCCCCCTCGTCGGCTCCACCCTGACCCTCGCGCTGGTGGAGGCCAAGCTCAAGGAGCACCGCATCACGCCGTACTCGCTGACGGTCAAGGAGGGGCAGCGCGAGAAGCTCGGCCCGTTCGACCTCGAGTTCGTCGCGGTGAACCACTCGATCCCGGATGCCCTGGCCGTCGCCATCACGACCGTGGCGGGCCGCGTGCTGCACACCGGCGATTTCAAGATGGACCAGCTGCCGCTGGACGACCGCCTCACCGACCTCCGCGCCTTCGCGCGGCTCGGTGAGGAGGGGATCGACCTGTTCATGGCCGACTCCACCAACGCCGACGTGCCCGGGTTCACCCCGTACGAGCGCGACATCGGGCCGGTCATCGAGTCCGTCATCGCCAAGGCCCCGCGCCGGGTGATCGTCGCCAGCTTCTCCAGCCACGTGCACCGCGTGCAGCAGGTGCTCGACGCCGCTGTCGCGAACGGCCGCAAGGTCGTGCTGATGGGCCGCAGCATGGTGCGCAACATGGGCATCGCCGCCGACCTCGGCTACCTCAAGGTGCCCGAGGGTGTGCTGCTCGACGCCAAGAAGGCGGCCGACCTGCCCGGCGACCGCCTCGTGTACATGTCCACCGGCAGCCAGGGTGAGCCGATGGCCGTCCTCGCGCGCATGGCCAACCTCGAGCACCAGATCGAGATCGGCCCGGGCGACACCGTCATCCTCGCCAGCTCGCTCATCCCCGGCAACGAGAACGCCGTCTACCGCGTCATCAACGGGCTCACCAAGCTCGGCGCGAAGGTGGTGCACAAGGGCAACGCGAAGGTGCACGTCTCCGGCCACGCGGCCGCCGGCGAGCTGCTGTACTGCTACAACATCCTGAAGCCCCGCAACGTGCTACCCGTGCACGGCGAGTACCGCCACCTGGTCGCCAACGCCGCGCTCGCCATGGACAGCGGGGTGCCGGAGCAGAACACGATCATCGCCGAGAACGGCACCGTGATCGACCTGCGCGACGGCCGCGTGCGCGTCGCCGGCCAGCTCGATCTCGGCTCGGTGTACGTCGACGGATCCAGCGTCGGCGAGATCACCGACGCCGATCTCAAGGACCGCCGGGTGCTCGCCGAGGAGGGGTTCATCTCCATCTTCGTCGCGCTCGACCCGCAGACCGGCAAGGTCGTCGTCGGCCCCGAGATCCAGGCTCGCGGCTTCGCCGAGGACGAGGACGTGTTCGACGACGTGCTGCCGAAGATCGAGCGCGCCATCGCCGACGCCGCCGCGAACGGCACCCGCGACATGCACGCCTACTCGCAGGTCGTGCGCCGCACCGTCGGCCGCTGGGTGAACACGCAGCACCGCCGCCGGCCGATGATCGTGCCGGTGGTCATCGAGGCATAGTCCGGCGCCGGCAGCCTCCGGGTGGGCGACACCGTGAGGATCACGGGTCAGACCGGCCGGGTCGGCTCGGCGACCGTGCGCGGACTCGAGGCCTTCAAGCGGACGCTCGACACCGCCCATGCCGGCGACCGCATCGGCGTGATGCTGGATGTGACCGCCGACCAGGTGCCGCGGGGTGCGACGCTGACGCGGGCCTGACGTCCGACGTCGTCCGGAGGTCGGGATGCGGATCAGCCTGCAGGCTGATCCGCTGTGCTCGGGCCGCGGCTAGCCTCGGTCCGTCCCCCTTCCGCCTCACCGAAAGCGACACCGAGTGGGCATCGCACGCCGATGGGTGTTCCCCATCATCTGGATCCTCGTCTTCGCCGTCATCGCCGCGGCCCTGACCAAGCTCGCGTTCTTCCCCGACGCCGTCGAGGCGGAGTCGCCGGCGCAGCCGGGCGCCGAGATCGTCGAGCCCGAGTGGACGGTCACCACCGGCACCGTGCGCAACGACGTCACGCTCGAGGGCACGGTCGCGGCCGACGAATCGGTGGCGGTGCTGGCCACGCTGGGCGGCGAGG
>DATMVL010000157.1:0-2299 GCA_035563175.1 Rhodoglobus sp.
TGCTCGGCGACCTGCCGGCGCTGCGACCGCGCGACCTCGACGCCGCCCTCGAGGCCGCTGCCGGGCATCCGCGCGCCTTCGTCCCGGATGCCGAGGGCGACGGCACCACGCTGGTCACGGCCGTCGACGGGAAGCTGGTCACCGCGTTCGGCCCGGGTTCCGCCGCGGCCCACGAGCGGCTCGGCCTGGTGCGGCTCGACCTCGACTCGACGGTGCGACGCGATGTCGACGACCCTGGCCAGCTGGCCGCGGCGAGGGCCCTAGGCCTCGGTCCGCGGACCCGCGAGCTCGATCGCGGCTGACGCCGCCGCCGCCGCGACCGACGGGTCCTTGAACAGCAGGGGCAGCGCCCGCGCACGCAGGCCGGCGGCCTCGAGTCCCGGCAGGGTTGCGGCGTCCGAGTCGTCGACCAGCCAGCCGTCGATCAGTCCGCCCTGGGCGCGTGCGCCGTAGTGCAGGCCGACCGCGTCTGCGGCGGTCGCCACGCCGATCACCGGGAGGCACGCATCCGCCATGCCGCGGACCACCCTGCCGCCGAGGATGGGGGAGACCCCGACCACGGGAGCCGCGGTCGAGCGCACAGCGGCCGCGATACCCGGCACGGCGAGCAGCGCGCCGATCGACACCACCGGGTTCGACGGGGCGAACAGCACCACGTCGGCGTCGGCGATGGCTTCGAGCACGCCCGGGCCGGCGGTCGCGCCGCCCACCTGCCGGAAGCCGATCGCGGGCAGCGTCGCGCGGTGGCGCACCCACCACTCCTGGAAGTGGATGCTGCGGCCCTCCGCGAGGTCGACCACCGTCTCGAATTCGTCGTCCGTGCCGGGCAGCAGGCGCACGCCCACGTCCCACCGTTCGGCGAGCCGCCGGGTCGCCTCGCTGAGCGGCACCCCGTCCCGCAGCCACGAGGTGCGGGCGATGTGCGCCGCCAGGTCGAGGTCGCCGAGGGTGAACCAGGGCCAGCCGACGCCCCACTCGGCGAGCTCCGCCGAGATGCGCTCGGTCTCGCCGACGCGACCCCAGCCGCGCTGCTCGTCGTTGACGCCGGCGAGCGTGTACATGATCGAATCCAGGTCCGGCGAGATGCGCAGGCCCGCAACCCAGGCGTCGTCGCCGGTGTTCACCACCGCGGTGACGTCGTGCCCGAGCATCCGCACCCCCCGCAGGAAGCGGGCACCCCCGACACCGCCCGCCAGCACCGTGATGCGCATCGCCCCAGCGTACGGCGCACGTTGCGGAGGGCGACACGCCGGGCGGGCGCCGGTGCGGCGCCGATCGCCCGCGTGTCGCCCTCCGCGACGCAGCATCCGCCTCTTTACGCGGCCGACACAAAGGGAAACAATGGCGAAACGTTCGCCCTGGATAGTGGGCTTCCTCACCGTGGAGGTACGAAGAATGACGGTAGTTCGCGCTGCGATCACCCAGACCACCTGGACGGGCGACAAGCAGTCGATGCTCGACAAGCACGAGGGGTTCGCGCGCGACGCGGCGGCCCAGGGTGCGCAGATCGTGTGCTTCCAGGAGCTGTTCTACGGCCCCTACTTCGGCATCACCGAGGACAAGCAGTACTACGCGTACGCGGAACCCGCCGACGGCCCCATCGTGCAGCGCTTCGCCGCGCTGGCCAAGGAGCTCGGCGTGGTGATGATCCTCCCCATCTACGAGGAGGACATGCCCGGCGTGTACTACAACACGGCGGTGGTGGTGGATGCCGACGGCGAGATCCTGGGCAAGTACCGCAAGCACCACATCCCGCACCTCGACCGGTTCTGGGAGAAGTTCTACTTCCGCCCCGGCAACATGGGGTACCCGGTGTTCCAGACCGCCGTCGGACCGGTGGGCGTCTACATCTGCTACGACCGGCACTTCCCGGAGGGCTGGCGCGAACTCGGGCTGAACGGCGCGCAGATGGTGTTCAACCCGAACGCCACCAAGCCGGGGCTCAGCAACCGGCTCTGGGAGGTCGAGGGCCCCGCCGCGGCCGTCGCCAACGGCTACTTCGTGCTGCAGCCCAACCGGGTCGGGCGTGAGGACAACGAGTACGGCGAGCTCGCCGTCGACTTCTACGGCACCAGTCAGGTCATCGACCCGCGCGGGAACTTCGTG
Source organism: Rhodoglobus sp. (assembly GCA_035563175.1). Classification (GTDB taxonomy): domain Bacteria; phylum Actinomycetota; class Actinomycetes; order Actinomycetales; family Microbacteriaceae; genus Rhodoglobus. Next base: position 2,107 of record DATMVL010000157.1, read on the forward strand.
GGGGAGCGGGGCTCAGGTGAGCACGAGGAGATCCTCATCCGCGACATCGACCTCGACATGGTGCGGCAGATGCGCGACGACTGGCAGTTCTACCGCGACCGCCGCCCCGAGACGTACACGGCGACGGTGAGGCCGTGATCTCGACGAGCTCGATCACCGGAGAATCATGAAGACGCTCATCAAGAACGGCACT
>DATMVL010000158.1:0-4489 GCA_035563175.1 Rhodoglobus sp.
CGGGATGGAGTGGTCGAGCGTCTCCCGGCTCGCGGCGGGATCGTACTTCTGCGGATCATTGGCGCCAGAGCCGATCACGAAGTGCGTGTGGTGGCTGGTGTGCAGCACGACCGAACGCACCGCATCCGGATCGAGCAGTTCGGGATGCTCACGGTGCAGCTTGCGAGCGAGGTCGATCCACGCCTGCGCCTGGTACTCGGCGGAGTGCTCCTTCGTATAGGTGTCCAGGATGCCCGTGCGAGCCTCACCCCGCTCGGGCAGCGGCACGGCGTACCGGGCGTCCGGACCCCCGAGCAACCACGCGATGACGCCGTCCTCCCCCTCGTAGATGGGCGTGGGACTGGTCTGGCCCCGCATCGCCCGGTCGACGGCCTCGACGGCCATCTTCCCGGCGAAGGCCGGGGCGTGCGCCTTCCAGGTGGAGATCTCGCCCTTGCGCGACTGCCGCGTCGCCGTCGTGGTGTGCAGCGCCTGGCCGATGGCCTGGAAGATCGTCTCGGCCGGCAGCCCCAGCAGGGTGCCGATGCCGGCCGCGGCCGACGGGCCGAGGTGGGCGACGTGGTCGATCTTGTGCCGGTGCAGCGAGATCGCCTTCACGAGGTCGACCTGGATCTCGTAGCCGGTGACGATGCCGGCGAGGAGGTCGGCGCCCGACCGGCCGAGGTGCTGCGCGACGGCGGTGATGGCGGGGATGTTGTCGCCCGGGTGCGAGTACTCGGCGGCGAGGAAGGTGTCGTGGTAGTCGAGCTCGCGCACGGCGACGCCGTTCGCCCACGCCGCCCACTCCGGGCTCGTGGGCTCCGCGCTGCCGAACACGGTCGCGCCCGCGCCGCCACGGGAGACCGGATGCGCCTGCGCCTGCGCCCGGGCCGCGACGACCGGAGCGCGGGTCAGCGACGCGACGGCGACCGCGGCGTTGTCGATGACCCGGTTGATCACCATGTCGGCGACCTCGACGGTCGGCTCGATGCGCTCGGCGGCGACCTCGGCGATCCGCCAGGCCAGCTGCTCCTCCCGCGGCAGTGGTTCGTCGCTGCGGTGGGTGCGTACCTCGTGGATCCTCACGCTGTCGATTATCCGTGCTGCGCCGCCGCTGCGCTCAGTTGCCGCGAATGGCGACCGCGCCACCCGCCCGACCCTCCGATCGCGGCAGCTCGCGGCCGCATCCGCCACTTGCCCGACTCCGTCGCTTCACCGCCGCGCGGAACGACGGTGTCGGGCAACTCGACCCCGTCAGCGGTAGCGGCGGCCCTCGTCGCGGCGGTAGAGCACCAGGGTCAGGGTGAGCAGCGCGACGATCCAGGCGGCGAGGCCGACGGGCACCCACCAGTCCAGCGAGCCGCCCTGCACCGCCCAGATCACGAACTCGCGCGCCTGCCGCGACGGCAGGAAGCGGGACAGCGCCTCGAGCCACCCGGGCAGGATCTGCGGCGGCAGGAAGAGCCCGCCGGCGAAGGCGAGGGCGAAGAACGCGACCTGGATGATCGCGATCGCCGCCTTCATCGAGAACGCGTACCCGATGCACAGCCCCAGGAACATGAACGGCAGCGCGGCCACCGCGATCGCCAGCAGACCGAGCACCACCTGCAGCGGCGTCGCGGACGCCGAGGTGAAGATTGCGCCGATGATGAGGATCGGCACCAGCGACACGAGCGTGATCAGCCCGGTCGACAGCACCTGCGCCAGCACGCGGGCGATGCCGGGCGCCGGCAGGGTGCGCAGGTACGGGTCCCACGGGCTCTGCCTGGCCTCCGCCGTGTTGAGCCCGAAGCTGAACAGGCTGCCGACCATCACCGAGAACACGCTCATCGACACGATCGCCTGCGTCGCGTAGACCGGATCGTCGGCGACCACGCGCTGCGGCACGACGAAGAACAGCAGCGCCAGCGCCGGGAACACCAGGCTGCCGATGATCGCCATCGGGGTGCGGATCGTCTCGATCAGCGTGTACTTGGCGTGCGTCGCGGTGAGCGCGATGGTGCTCATGCCGCCACCTCCTGTGCGGTCGTGAGGGAGAGGAAGGCCTCCTCGAGGGTCGCCCCGCGCACCGCGAGGTCGGAGAACGGCAGCCCGGATGCGACCAGGTCGCGCACGAACCGGTCCGAGTCCGCGACGACGAGCGTCGAGCCCTCGACGCGGTGCACGCCCGGCAGCGCGGCGATCGCCGCGAACGAGGGCGACGACAGCGAGACCAGGCGCTGCCCGGCCAGGCCGAGCACGGCATCCAGTCGGTCGTCGGCGAGCACCCGGCCCTGACCGACCACCACGACGCGTTCGGCGAGCGCGGCGATCTCCTCCAGGTAGTGGCTGGTCAGCACCACGGTGGCGCCCGCCTCGTGCTGACGGCGCAGTGCCGCCCAGAGGGTCCGGCGGGCATCCACGTCCAGTCCCGTGGTCGGCTCGTCGAGCAGCACCAGCCGCGGCCTGCCGACGAACGCGAGCGCGACGCTCAAGCGCCGCTTCTGCCCGCCCGAGAGCGAGCCCACCTGCCGACGCAGCAGCTCGGTGAGCCCGAACTCCTCGGCGAGCTCGCCGGTCGGCACCCGCTGCGGGAAGTGCGCGCCCACGAAGTCGATCACCTCGCGTACCCGCAGCGCATCGGGTAGCGCCGTCTCCTGCGGGGTGCTGCCGAGCCCGACGCGGGTGCGCGGTTCACGGGGGTCGCCGCCGAACAGACGCACCGTGCCCGAGGTGACCCGGCGGCGGCCGGAGAGCAGCGACAGCAGCGTCGTCTTGCCGGCGCCGTTCGGGCCGAGCAGCCCCAGGATGGTGCCGGGCTCGATCGCGAGCGAGACGTCGTCGAGGGCCACCAGGTCGCCGAAGCGGCGGGTGACGTGGTCGAGGGTGGCGAGCGGGGTCATGCGGTGCCTCCGAGCAGTGAGCGCAGCTGGTCCATGTAGTCCTCGAAGGCGCGACGACCGCGTTTCGAGAGGGCGAGGTAGGTGACGGGGGTGCGGCCCTGGTGGGTCTTGGCGACGTCGACGTAGCCGGCGTCCTCGAGCTTCCGCAGGTGGGTGGAGAGGTTGCCGGCGGTCATGTCGAGCAGCTCCTGCAGCCGGGGGAACGCGATCGAGTCGCCGAGGTCGAGGGTCGCGAGCGCGGACGTGATGCGCAGCCTGGCCTGGGCGTGGATGACCGGGTCGAGCTCGCTCATCGCCGCGGGACCTCGAACCGCCCGCGCACCCAGAGCGCGATGACGAGCCCGCCGGCGAGGAAGACCCCGCCCCCGGCGACCGCGATCACCAGGTAGGGGGTCGGGTAGGCGGAGAACCCCGCGGCCAGGGCGACCGCGGCCAGGAGCCCGCCGAGCACCACACTCGGCACCGCCCGCCAGATCGCCCCGGCGACGAGGTACAGGATGCCGATGATCAGCGTGTACATGACCGGGAAGTACACGTTCGCGACCTCCGCCGGCATGCCGAGCGCGCTGAGCTGCGCACCGACGACGTAGATCGCGAGAAACGCGACGGAGCAGGTGCATCCGAACACGGCGCCGGTGAAGTTCGACTGCTTCGACGCCTTCATGCCGCGACCGCTCAGCCCGCCCAGCACGGCCGAGAGCGCGACGGATACCGCCATCAGACCGACGAAGACGGCGACGGCGACGCCGAGCGGCAGCGAGAACGCCGGCCCGAGACCGTCGACGAGCCAGAGCGCGCCGTACCCGACCAGCCAGGTGACACCCCAGGCGAACAGGATCCAGGGGATGAGCTTCGCGGTGCGGCGGTGCACGTCGGACTGCTGGCGCTCGAGCAGCTCGAGCATGCCGGCGGGGTCGAGGGGAGCGTCGTCGGGAGCTGAGATCATGGGTACTTTGTAACGCAAACCACTTTGCATCACAAGAGTCCGACCGCTATCCGGGTCCGCTCGGCTTTAAGCTGGAGGGCTCATGTCCGACACCCTGGCGATCACCTATCCCGCGGAGCTGCCCGTCAGCGCCGCCCGGGACGAGATCCAGCGCGCCATCCGCGACGCCCAGGTCGTGATCGTCGCCGGCGCCACCGGCTCGGGCAAGACCACGCAGCTGCCGAAGATGCTGCTCGAGCTCGGGTACTCCTCGATCGCGCACACGCAGCCCCGCCGCATCGCGGCGCGCACGATCAGCGAGCGCATCGCCGACGAGCTCGGGGCGCCGGAGCTGGTGGGCTACCAGGTGCGCTTCACCGACACCGCCGGCCCGCAGACGCGCATCAAGGTCATGACCGACGGCATCCTGCTGAACCGGCTGCAGCGCGACCGTGACCTGCGGCAGTACGACGCGATCATCATCGACGAGGCGCACGAGCGCAGCCTCACCATCGACTTCCTGCTGGGCTACCTCAAGCAGCTGCTTCCCCGCCGGCCCGACCTCAAGGTCATCATCACCTCGGCGACCATCGATCCCGAGAGCTTCTCGCGGCACTTCAGGGGAGCCCCCGTGATCGAGGTCTCGGGCCGCACCTACCCGGTCGAGCTCCGGTACCGGCCGCTGGTCGCCGAGGTCGGCGAG
>DATMVL010000159.1:0-5641 GCA_035563175.1 Rhodoglobus sp.
CCGAGCCAGATGATGCGGTCCTTCAGCAGCCTGTCGAAGACTGAGCTGACCAGTGCCGGTTCGGCCATGTTCGTTGCGCTCCCACTGTTCTTGATGATTCGAGCGTTTTCGCTTCGGGTCGAATCTATCCGAGCGCCCCGACGGCCATGGCGCTGTTCGCCTACGGCAGAGCCGTGGCGAACCGACCGGCACAGCGCCGACGGCAGAGCCGTGGGCGAACCGACCAGCACAGCGGCTACGGCAGAGCCGTGGGTAAACCGACCGGCACAGCGCCTACGGCGGAGCCGTGGGTGGCGCTCCTCCCTCAGCGCACCGGCACTCCGCCGGCGGAGCCCCCGCCGGCGGGCCGTCTGCACGCAGAAGAGGCCGGTCCCCCTGTCCAACGGCCGCCGCAGCAATCGCCCGGACCCCCTTCGGGACGGTCGGCCCCTGTTCGAAGGGGGTCCATGCGCGCCTGGGTCGGGCCAGGTCGAGCGCCACGGCGACAGGATGCCGCCGACTGCGGTGACCCGGGGCGTTCAGGACGCCTGTCCGCGTGCGCTACCGTCGCTCTGCGTGAGCGACTGGCGAGTTCGGGTGGATGCGGTGTGGGCGTCGGCGGCGGAGCGCACCGAGGAGCAGGTGCTCGCCGACATCGACGCGCTCGTCGCCGAGCGACCGGCGGATGACGCCGAGGCCCTCTTCGAGGCGGCGAGCGCCCGCGACTACGCCGGCCTCGAGGCGGAGGCGGAGCCGCTGTACCGCGCGGCGCTGCGCGCGGGACTCGAGGAGCCGTCGATGGGTCGGGCGCTGGTGCAGCTGGCGAGCACGTTGCGCAACCTGGGCCGCGCCGACGAAGCCGTCACGCTGCTGCGCGAGACGCTCGGGGGCTGGCCGCAGCATCCGCTGGCCACAGCCGGCCGCGCCTTCGAAGCCCTCGCCCTCGTCGAGCTGGGCCGCGCCGACGAGGCGGCGGGCGTGGCGTTGCGGGCGCTCGCGGGGTACCTGCCCGAGTACGGCGGCGCGGTCGCCCGCTACACCGAGGATCTGCCGAGAACCGGCCGCTGACCCGTGTCGCGGCGCGGCGATGTCGGTGCCGGCTGCGACCATGGATGCATGGCTGACATCGACATCCGCGAGCTGGTGGCATACGAGCCGTACTGCGCGCAGTGCGGCGAGTGCGGCCCGATCGAGACGACCGCGTTCCTCGCCTTCGCGTGGGAGCAGGCGCACTCGTGCGTCGAGCAGGAGCAGCGCGCCGCGTCCTGACCGCTATGGTGACGGCATGACGCAGCCGGCGACGCTGATCGACCGCGTCGCCCTCGCCGCCCTGGTGCCCTCGCTGGTGCTGCCGGTCGCCGCCTCCGTCGCGGCCGTCGCCGGCGGTCTCGCATACGAGGAGTCCAGTGGGGACGCCGTCGGCATCGAGCCGATCATCGTGGTCGTCTACATGTTCGTGCTGCTCGGCTCGATGACGCTGAACAGCTGGCTGCTGCTACGGCACCCGGACACGCTGGGCGACCGGGCGCTCCCCCGCCGCCTGACCGTGCTCACGCTGGCGCTGGACGCGCTCATCCTGATGTGGACGATCCTGATGGCCGCCGGGGTGCTCGGCTGGACCGGTCTGGTGTTCGGGATCGTGATCGCGGCGCTGTCGGTGGTCGTGTTCGTACCGGCGGTCGCCCGGTTCCTGCGGCGACCGGATGCCCGGCCTCTCGCCGCGCCGACGCTGCCGGCATGGGCGCGCATCGTCGCCGCCCTCTACCTCGCGCTGGCCGTGCTGGCGCTGCTCGCCGCGGTGGCGGAGCCGTTCATCCCCGGCTCGCCCCTGCAGGCGAACGGCGCGATCGGCGGGGTGAGCACCTGGGCGCTGCTGCTGCTCGGGCTGCCGTGGTCGCATCCGCTGTACGCGAGCTCGCTCGTGGTGAGCCTCTCGCTGCAGGTGCCGCTGACCGGCATCGCCACCGCTCCGGCCGTGCTGGCCAACGCCGTGCTGGTCACGCTGCTGCTCGTCTCGGCGCACCACCGTGAGCGCATCGGCACCTGGTTCTTCCGGCTGCGGCCGGGAACGACGACGGCGGCGCCCCCGCTGGGAGCGCCGCCGCCGGTGTGAGGTCTACGACCTACTTGTGGTCGTGCCCGTAGTGCTCGTGGCCGGGCTTGCGGCCGTGGCCGTCGCGCTGGCCGGAGCCGCCGTGCTCGTGGTCGTCCGACGGCTCGAGGTCGTCGGCGGTGATGGTGTCGGAGTCGTCGCTGCCGTCGCCGAGCACAGCCTGCGTGAACTCGGAGACGTCGACCGGGTTGCCCTTGCCGTCGACGACCTTCGCCTTGCTCAGCACGGTGGCGAGCGCCTTGTTGCGGGCGACCTCGCCGATCATGCCCGAGATCTGGCCGTTCTGGCTCAGCACCTGGATGAACTCCTGCGGCTCCATGCCGTACTGGGCGGCGCCCTGCACGAGATAGCTGGTGAGCTCGTTCTGGCTGACCTTCACGCCCTCGGCCTCGACGATCGCGTCGAGCAGGATCTGCGAGCGGAACGTCTTCTCGCTCGACTCGGTCACCTCGGCGCGGTGCGTCTCGTCCTCGAGGCGGTTCTCGTTCTCGAGGTGGCGGTGCACCTCGTCCTCGACCAGCTTCGGCGGCACCGGGATCTCCACGGCCTTCAGCAGCTCGTCGACGATCAGGTCACGGGCCTGCGCGCCCTGCGCGAAGACCTTCGAACGACCGGCCTGCGCGCGGATGTCGTCACGCAGCTCGTCGATGGTGTCGAACTGGCTGGCGATCTGGGCGAAGTCGTCGTCGGCCTCGGGCAGCTCGCGCTCCTTGACGGCGAGCAGCGTCACCTGGATGAGCGCGGTCTCGCCCTCGTGGTCGCCGCCGAGCAGCACCGACTCGAAGGTGGTGGTCTCGCCGGCGCTCAGGCCGTCGAGCGCCTCGTCGATGCCCTCGATCAACTCACCGGAACCGACCTCGTACGAGATGCCCGCGGCGGTGTCGACCTCCTCGTCGCCGATGGTCGCCTTGAGATCCAGCTGGGCGAAGTCGCCAGTCTTGGCGGGGCGGTCGACGGTGATGAGGGTGCCGAAGCGGGTGCGCAGGTTCTCGAGCTCGGTCGCGACGTCCTCATCCGACACCTCGGCGTCATCCACCGTCAGGGTCAGCGTGTCGTACGCCGGGAGCTCGAACTCGGGCCGCACGTCGACCTCCACGGCGACGACGAGGTCACCGGAGAAGTCCTTCACATCCGGCCAGGTCGTGATGTCGGCCTCGGGGCGGCCGAGCACGCGGATGTTCTCGTCCGTGACGGCCTGCCGGTAGAACTTGTCGAGACCGTCGCTGACCGCGTGGTTCAGCACCTCCTCGCGACCGACACGCTGGTCGATCAGCGGCGGCGGCACCTTGCCCTTGCGGAAGCCGGGGATGTTCACCTGCGACCCGATGTGCTCGTAGGCGTGCTTGATGGAGGGCTGGAGCTCCTCCGGCGTCACGGAGATGTTCAGCTTGACGCGAGTGGGGCTGAGCTTCTCGACGGTGGTCTTCACGACGTGGATCTCCTGGTTCCGGGGTTCTATCTGGATGCAGTCGGGGCGACAGGATTTGAACCTGCGGCCTCCCGCTCCCAAAGCGGGCGCTCTACCAAGCTGAGCTACGCCCCGCTTCGCCGAAAATGGCCAGCCTAGAGTCTAGCCCTCAGCCAGGACGATCACCTTGTCGCCCGCAGCGAACGCGCTTGGAGGGGATGACGGGATCCCCTACTGAGGCCGCCGCCACGCGGCTTCGCCGCGAGCCGGACTGCTCAGCGGGGGCCCATTCGATTCGCGCCGCTTCAAGAATGAGCTGAGCGCCCCTTCATCAGGACGGGCGCTCAGCTCATCGGAGGGGATGACGGGAATCGAACCCGCGTAATCAGTTTGGAAGACTGAGGCTCTACCATTGAGCTACATCCCCGGAGCCTTCCGGCACCGCTGGCAAGTGTAGCGAAGACCCTCAGCGCAGCGCGTCCACGATGATGGCGCGGGCCGCATCCGCCTCCGGCATCGGCAGGATCGGCCAGTTGTGCACCATGCCCGGCCCGTGGTGGAACTCGATGCGGTCGCCCCAGCGCTCGACGGCACGCCGGGCATCCGCGTGCAGGATGTCGCGGTCGCCGCTGAACAGCAGGATGCGGCCCAACCCGTCGAGCGAGCCGAACAGCGGGCTGACCCTCGGGTCGTCGGCGGGCACCTCGCCGCGGTAGAGCCGCCCGAACGCCTGCGCGGCGGGGATGCCGAGCCACGGGTCGCGCGCGGCGTAGCGTCGGAGTCCCGGGTCGTCCGACGCGATGTCGAGCCATGGCGAGATGAGCACGGTCGCGTGCAGGGGCGGGGCGCCGCGCTCGCGGAGCTCCATCGCGACGGCGAGCGCCAGTCCCCCGCCGGCCGAGTCGCCGACCAGCGCGGTGGCACCCACCTGCTCGAGGAGGTCTGCTATGGCGGGCACCAGCTCGGCCGCGGTGCTCACGGGCGCGCCGGGGAACAGCGGCACCACGACGCCGACGCCCGCCTCCGCCGCGAGCCGCTGCGCCAGCCGCCAGTGCAGCGGGTGGATGTCGTGCACGTAGAACCCGCCGTGCAGCAGCACGACCTGGCGGGCATCCGCCGACCCGATCCGCCAGACCGGGAATGGCGCACCCTGCACGGCGACAGCCTCGATCCCGCGTGGCGGATGCGCAGGTGCGGGATGCGATCGGTCGCGTTCGGCGGCGGCGAGCGATCGTTCCGCGGAACGGTAGAGCCGCTTGGATCCGCGCAGGCGCAGGATCAGCGGGACGAGCCGTGCTCGCAGGCTCGGCATGCCGAGGTCAGTCGATGCGGTTCAGCACGTGGAACGGGATCGCAAGCGCGATCGAGACGGCGATGATGCCGGCGAAGAACACGATCGCCTCGAAGCCGACCGCCTGGAACGCGAGCGCGAACAGGTACAGCCCGCCGACGAAGAAGACGAGCGCGACGACGAGAGCGATGACCTTCACCCGCTCATCGTAACCCGCGATCGATCACCCCCGAACAGGGATATTTCGGGGGACAGATCGTGTCCTCTACAGTGGGGACACCGGCCCCCCTCACCGCGGTCCCCCCGGTGGCCGCACGCCGCACCCGAATGCCCAGCGGCGGGGCACCCCAGGACATCCGATGTCGCTTTCGACGATCGAGCCCGAGCTCGCACCCTTCGGCTGGTATCCCGACCCGGCCGACTCGACCCGCCTGCGCTGGTGGGACGGCTTCCGCTGGACGGATCGCACCGAGCGCCCCCGCCCGGAGCTGCAGCCGGCCTTCGGCTACACCACCAGCGGCGAAGTCGCCCGCCTGCACGACTACCTCTGACTTCTCCACGGTCACGCCGCGGACGGGCGTGAGGACTGCTCGACCCCGCTACCCTGACCGCATGCCGAGCGAGCCCGCGGACTTCCTGCCGCATGTCGGGTACGTGCTGTTCCCGCGCCGGCCCGCCGATCTGACCGATCCGCGGCTGTGTCCAGCGTGCTTCTGGGCGCTGTCCGGCCCGGTCTGCCCGAACTGCGGGCTCGACACGGCGCACCCGGCGGCGGCGGGCATCGCGGAACTCGGCACCGAAGCGGTCGACGTGCTGCAGCGCCGGCTGGAGCTCATCGGCCGCATCCGCT
>DATMVL010000160.1:0-7137 GCA_035563175.1 Rhodoglobus sp.
CGACCGCTTCGCCCGCAGCCTGCTCGCCGATCACCTCGGCGAGCCGACGCCGGACGACGGCTACGGCGGCGAGTACATCGGCGACATCGCGAGGCGGGTCGTCGAGGGCTATGACGGAGACCTCGGCGCGCTGCCCCGCGACGAGCAGCAGGAGGTGTTCCGCTCCCGCGGGGTCGAGCTCATGTTCGGCGACATCCGGCAGAGCCTGCACGACTTCGGCGTCGACTTCGACGTGTACTTCCACGAGGACTCGCTCTACGAGTCGGGCGCCGTCGAGCACGCCATCGACCGGCTGCGCGAGCTCGGCCACGTCTTCGAGCAGGACGGCGCGGTCTGGCTGCGCACCACCGACTTCGGCGACGACAAGGACCGCGTCATCACGAAGTCCGACGGTCAGGGCGCGTACATCGCCGGCGACCTCGCCTACTACCTGAACAAGCGCGAGCGCGGCTTCGAGCGGAACCTCATCATGCTCGGCGCCGACCACCACGGGTACGTGAAGCGGCTCATGGCGATGACCGCCGCGTTCGGCGACGAACCGTACGTGAACCTCGAGATCCTCATCGGGCAGCTCGTGAACCTGCTGCGCGACGGGCAGCCGCTGCGGATGTCGAAGCGCGCGGGCACCGTGGTCACGATCGACGACCTGGTCGAGGCCGTGGGCGTCGACGCCGGCCGGTATGCGCTGGTGCGGTCGTCCATCGACTCCCAGGTCGACATCGATCTCGACCTCTGGGGCCGGCGCACCAACGACAACCCCGTGTACTACGTGCAGTACGCCCACGCCCGCACGCACCAGGTCGCGCGCAACGCGGCGGCCTCCGGGGTCGACCGCAGCGCCTTCGACGCGAGCCTGCTGGTGCACCCCGCCGAGGGCGAGCTGCTGGGTGCGCTCGCCGAGTTCCCGCGCATCGTGCTGCAGGCCGCCGAGCTGCGCGAGCCGCACCGGGTCGCCCGCTACGCCGAGGAGCTGGCCGGCTCGTACCATCGCTGGTACGACAACTGCCGCGTCACCCCCCAGGGCGACGACGACGTGACCGACCTGCACCGCACGCGGCTCTGGCTCAACGATGCGGTCGGCCAGGTGCTGCGCAATGCCCTGGGTCTGCTCGGCGTGAGCGCTCCCGAGAGGATGTAAGTGGCCGAGACGCAGCCGACCGAGGTGCTCCAGGCCGACGCGCCGGCAGCACCCCCGAGGCGCAAGCGGCGCATCGGCTGGGTGATCGCCGGCATCGCGGTGATCGTGCTCATCGCGGGCCTCATCATCGGCGATCTCGCGGCGCGGGCGTACGCGACGAACCTGGTGCGCGAGCGCATCGCCGCCGTGCTGAACCTGCCCGCGGGCACCCCGGTCGGCGTGGAGCTGGGCCCCGGCTCGATCCTGCTGCAGGCCGCCACCGGCGCGATCGACCGGGTCGACGTCGCCGTCGACGAGCTGACCTTCGGCGAAATCACCGGCAGCGCCACGATCGCCGCCACCGAGGTGCCGATCGACACGAGCCGGCCGGTGGACCGGCTGCGCATCGGCGTCACCGTCGCCGAGGATCAGGTGCAGAACCTCGCCGGATTCCTGAGCGGCACGCCGCTGCAGTCCATCGCGCTCGAGGGCGACAAGGTGCGGGTCGCCGCCGAGTTCGACCTGGTGTTCCTGCAGCTGCCGGTGGAGGTCGACCTGGCCCCGTCGGCGGTCGACGGCGGCATCAGCTTCGACCCGACGACGATCTACCTCGATGGGGAGCAGATCTCCGTCGACGACCTGCGCGCCATCCCCGGCGTCTCCGAGCTCGCCGGCACGCTGCTGGCCTCTCGCGACTTCTGCGTCGCCGGGTACCTCCCGCAGGCGCTCACCGTGACCGACGTCGACGTGGTCGACGACGCGCTCGTGCTCGCGATCCGGGGCGACGGCGCCGCGCTGAGCGGACCCGGGTTGTCGACCAACGGCACCTGCCCGTAGCCGCGGCCTCGGTAGACTCGCCCGGTCGCTCTCCCCGAAGGCTGAACCCGTGTCCAATCCGCTCGCCCCGCCGTGGCTCGTCGTCCCCGACGATGCGAACGCGCTGCCCGCATCCGTCTGGTCTCTGAACACCCGCCGCGGTGACGACGGCGAGGTGACGATCGCCGGGGTGCCGGTGTCGGCGATCGCCGAGGAGTTCGGCACGCCGGTGTACGTGATGGACGAAGCGGATGTCCGCGCGCGCGCCGCCCGGATCCGCGGCGCCTTCGACCGTGAGCTCGCCCGCGTCGGCTCCACCGCGAAGGTCTACTACGCCGGCAAGGCGTTCCTCAGCACCGAGGTGGCCCGCTGGGTCAGCCAGGAGGGCCTCAACATCGACGTCGCCTCCGGCGGCGAGCTCGCCGTCGCCCTGGCCGCGGGCGTCGACCCGGGCAGGCTCGGGATGCACGGCAACAACAAGTCGCAGCGCGAGCTCGATCGGGCGATCGGCGCCGGCATCGGCGCGGTCGTCATCGACAGCTGGGGCGAGATCGAGCAGGTCGCCCGCACCGCGGAGCGGCTCGACCGCGTGCAGTCGGTGCGGCTGCGCATCAACAGCGGAGTGCACGCCAGCACGCACGAGTACCTGGCGACCGCCCGCGAGGATCAGAAGTTCGGCGTGCCGCTGGCGGATGCCCCCGCCCACGTCGAGCGCATCCGCTCGTTCGACGCGCTCGAGTTCGCCGGCCTCCACTCCCACATCGGGTCGCAGATCTTCGACTCGGACGGCTTCGCCGAGGCGGCCCGGCGTCTGTTCGAGCTGCACGCCCGGCTGCTGGCCGGAGGACCGGTGCCCGAGCTGAACCTCGGCGGCGGCTTCGGCATCGCCTACACGACGGCCGACGACCCGCTCGCCATCGACGAGCTCGCCGCCCGCTTCGCCGACATCGTCGCGGAAGGCGCCCGCGAGGCCGGCGTGCCGGTGCCGGTGATCGCCGTGGAGCCCGGGCGCTCCATCGTGGGCCCGTCGACCACGACGGTGTACACGGTCGGCACGATCAAGGACGTGCTGGTCGACGGCGCTGCCACCCGCAAGTACGTGAGCGTCGACGGCGGCATGAGCGACAACATCCGCACCGCCCTGTACAAGGCGGACTACTCGGCGCGCCTGCTGAACCGCGCCTCCGACGCCGCGCCGGCGCTGATCCGCGTCGCGGGCAAGCACTGCGAGTCGGGCGACATCGTCGTGGACTCGGACTACGTGCCGGGCGACGTGCGCTCGGGCGACCTGCTCGGCGTGCCGGCCACCGGCGCGTACGGCTGGGCGATGGGCAGCAATTACAACTACCTCCCGCGCCCGCCCGTCGTGGCGGTGCGGGACGGCGCGGCACGGGTCATCGTGCGCGGCGAGACCGAGGACGACCTCCTCCGGAGGGACGCAGGCCTGTGATGGAGACGGCAGTGATGGAAGCGACATCGTGATCGAGTACCGCGACCTGCGCGTCGCCGTCCTCGGCGCCGGCAGCGTCGGCTCGCAGGTGGTCGACCTGCTGCTGCGCCACGGCGAGGAGCTCGCCGCACGCACCGGCGCCGGGCTCGAGCTCGTCGGCGTCGGCGTCCGGAACCTCGACGCCCCCCGCGACACCGAGATCCCGTCGGCGCTGCTGACCACCGACCTCGAGTCGCTCATCCTCGGTTCCGACATCGTGGTCGAGGTGATGGGCGGCATCGAGCCGGCCCGCAGCCTCATCCTCAAGGCGCTCGAGTCCGGTGCCGACGTCATCACCGCGAACAAGGCGCTGCTCGCCGAGCACGGACCGGAGCTGTTCGACCTCGCCCAGCAGGTCGGTGCGCAGCTGTACTACGAGGCCGCGGTCGGCGGCGCGATCCCGATCATCCGGCCGCTGCGCGACAGCCTCGCCGGCGACCGCATCACCCGCATCCTCGGCATCGTGAACGGCACCACGAACTTCATCCTGGACAGCATGGATGCCTCGGGTGCCGGGTACGAGGACGCGCTGGCCGAAGCCACCCGGCTCGGCTACGCGGAGGCGGACCCGACGGCCGACGTCGAGGGCTACGACGCCGCGGCGAAGGCTGCGATCCTCGCCTCGCTCGCGTTCCACACCACCGTGCCGCTCACCGCGGTGCACCGCGAGGGCATGACCTCGGTCACCGCCCAGCAGGTGGAGGCCGCGCGCGAGGCCGGCTACGTCGTGAAGCTGCTCGCGATCTGCGAGCGGCTCGTCGATCCGGCCAGCGGCGTCGACGGCGTCAGCGCCCGCGTGCACCCGGCGCTCGTCCCGCGCTCGCACCCGCTGGCGGCGGTGCACGGCGGCAACAACGCCGTCTTCGTGCAGGCCGAGGCGGCCGGCAGCCTGATGTTCTACGGCGCGGGCGCCGGCGGCGTGCAGACCGCCTCCGCGGTGCTCGGCGACCTGGTGTCGGCCGCGCGGCGGCACGTGGCCGGCGGCCCGGGCGTCGCCGAGTCCACCCACGCCGAACTGCCCATCCTGCCGATCTCGAGCGCCATCACCCGGTACCAGGTCACCCTCGAGGTGCAGGACCGGCCGGGCGTGCTCGCCGGCATCGCGGGCCTCTTCGCCGAGCACGGCGTCTCGGTCGAGACCGTGGCCCAGTCGGTGGGGGAGCAGGACACCGCTACCCTGGTGATCGGCACGCACCGGGCTCAGGAGTCCGCGCTCGCGGCCACCGTCGCGGCGCTGCAGACCGACCCCGTCGTGTCGCGCGTCGTTTCCGTTCTCCGAGTCGAGGGACTGTAGCCATGGCCCACCAGTGGCGCGGAGTGCTCCGCGAATACGCCGACCGCCTCGACGTCAGCGAGGCCACCCCGATCGTCACCCTCGGCGAGGGCGGCACGCCGCTCATCCCCGCCGCCGCGCTGTCGCACCGCACCGGTGCCCGCGTCTGGGTCAAGTTCGAGGGCATGAACCCGACCGGGTCCTTCAAGGACCGCGGCATGACCATGGCCGTCTCGAAGGCGGTCGAGCACGGTGCGAAGGCCATCATCTGCGCCTCGACCGGCAACACCTCGGCCAGCGCGGCGGCCTACGCGTCGCAGGCGGGCATCACCGCCGCGGTGCTCGTGCCCGAGGGCAAGATCGCCATGGGCAAGCTCAGCCAGGCGATCGCCCACGGCGCCGAGCTGATCCAGCTGCAGGGCAACTTCGACGACTGCCTCGAGATCGCCCGCGAGCTCGCCGACGCGTACCCGGTGCACCTGGTGAACTCGGTGAACAACGACCGCATCGAGGGGCAGAAGACGGCCGCGTTCGAAGTGGTGGAGGTGCTGGGCGACGCCCCGGACATCCACATCCTCCCGGTCGGCAACGCCGGCAACTACACCGCCTACCACCGCGGGTACGGCGAGGAGCTCGCCGTCGGCGCCACCAGCCGCATGCCCCGGATGTTCGGCTTCCAGGCCGCCGGCAGCGCGCCGATCGTGCTCGGCCACGTGGTCAAGGACCCGGACACCATCGCGTCGGCGATCCGCATCGGCAACCCGGCCTCCTGGGAGCTGGCGAAGGTCGCCCGCGAGGACTCCGACGGCTACTTCGGCGCCATCGACGACGCGAGGATCCTCGAGGCGCACCGCATCCTCTCCAGCGAGGTCGGCATCTTCGTCGAGCCTGCGTCGGCGATCAGCGTCGCCGGCCTGCTCGAGCGCGCCGAGGCCGGGCAGATCCCGAAGGACGCCACCGTGGTGCTGACCGTCACCGGCCATGGGCTGAAGGACCCGCAGTGGGCGCTGCGCGGCGCCGACGGCGTCGACGTGCAGCCCACCGTCGTGCCCGTCGACACCGCCCGCGTCGCCGACGTGCTGGGGCTGGCCGCCGGATGACCGCCCGCTCGGTCGCCGTCCGCGTCCCGGGCACCTCGGCGAACCTGGGCCCCGGCTTCGACACCATGGGCCTGGCCGTGGCCGTGTACGACGAGCTCGTCGTCACCGCCACGCCCGAGCCGGGTGTGCGGGTGGATGTCGAGGGTGTCGGCGCCGGTGAGGTGCCGGTCGACGAGACGAACCTGGTGGTCACGGCCATCGCCCGCACCTTCGCGCACGCCGGACGGCCGCTGCCGGGGCTGCATCTGCGCGCCTCGAACGTCATCCCGCACGGCGCCGGACTCGGCTCGTCCGCGGCGGCGATCGTCTCCGGCGTGATGGCGGCGAAGGGGCTGCTGGAGGGCGAGGTCGACCTCGACCCCGAGACGCTGCTCGCGATCGCGACCGAGCTGGAGGGGCATCCCGACAACGTCGCCCCGGCCCTGTTCGGCGGACTCACCATCGCCTGGACCACGCCGGCAGGCCCGCGCGCGAAGAAGCTCATCGTGCACCGCGGCGTCGCGCCGCTGGTGGCGGTGCCCGACCACCGCGTCTCGACGAAGGTGGCCCGCGGGCTGCAGCCGGCCTCCGTGTCGGTCGAGGACGCCGTGTTCAACCTCTCCAGGTCGGCGCTGCTGGTCGCCGCCCTGACCCAGAGCCCCGAGCTGCTGCTCGAGGCGACGGAGGACCGGCTGCATCAGGACTACCGGGCGAGCGCGATGCCGGAGACGAGCTCGCTCATCCGCGCGCTGCGCGACCAGGGGCTCGCCGCGGTCGTCTCCGGTGCGGGCCCGTCGATCCTGGTGCTCGCCGCCGATCCCGGTCAGCGGCTGGTCGCCGCCGAGGTCATCGAGCGCGAGGCCGCCGCGCCCTGGCGCACGCTCATGCTCGCGGTGGACTTCAAGGGTGCTACAGTGAATCCGCACCAGGTAGAGCTTCCGGTCTAGTCCGACTCCCTGGTCGATTCACCCTCGTCCCGCCCCGAATTCCGTGCGGGCGGACGATCAGCTCTCCGTCGCGGCGCATCCGCTCGCGACAGGGGAAAGGAACCCCAAGCCAGTGACAGACGTCGAACTCCGCGCCGACGGCGCGGACGCCCGTACCGCTCTGACCTCGCTCACCGTCGCGCAGCTCCAGGCGCGCGCGGCCGAGCTGGGCATCCCCGGTGCGGCGAGACTTCGTAAAGGAGAACTCGTGAACGCCATCATCGAGAACCAGGACGGTGCCGACGCCTCGTCGCAGCCCTCCGAGGCCCCGGCCGAGACCGAGCAGCCCGAGGCCGAGCAGGCTGAGGCTCAGCAGGCCGAGGCTCAGCAGCCCGTCGCCGACGAGCCGGTGGCCGCCGAGGCGCCCGCCGCCGAAG
>DATMVL010000161.1:0-4182 GCA_035563175.1 Rhodoglobus sp.
ATGCCCAGGCAGGCGGTCCGGTGATGCAGGGGCTGCGAAGCCTGGCGCCCGCACCTTCGCCGGCCGTGGCGCCGAAGACGCTTCAGGCAGCGGCCGTGCGGCAGGCGCAGACTCCCCCGCCCAGCTACACCGTCCAAGCAGGCGACACGGTGAGTGCGATCGCGGCTCGCTACGGCCTGCGCACTCCCGACGTGCTCGCGCTCAACAACCTGAGCTGGCGCTCGGTCATCCACCCCGGACAGGTGCTCTCGCTGGGCGGCACCCCCGCGGCGCCCTCCTCCGCACCCTCCGCCGGCGGGTACACCGTGCAGGTCGGCGACACCATCAGCGCCATCGCCAGGCGTCACGGTCTCAGCACGAACGCGGTGCTCTCGGCGAACGGCCTGTCGTGGTCGTCGATCATCTACCCGGGCCAGGTTCTGGCGATCCCCGGTGCGACGACATCCGGGGCCGCCGCCCAGGCACCGGCCCCGGCGCCCGCTCCCGCGCCTTCCCCCGCGCCGAGCGGCGGCGGGTACACGGTCGTCGCGGGCGACACGATCAGCGCGATCGCCCAGCGCCACGGCGTCACCACGGACGCCGTCCTCGGCGCGAACGGATTGAACCGGTCGTCGATCATCTACCCCGGCCAGACCCTCACCATCCCGCTCGCGGCGGTCGCGGCATCCGCCCCCGCCGTTCCGGGGCTCGATGCCGAGCAGGTGGCCAACGCGCAGTTGATCGTGCGCATCGGGCGCGAACTGGGAGTGCCCGACCGCGGAATCGCGATCGCCCTCGGCACCGCCATGCAGGAGTCGTGGATCCGCAACCTCGACTGGGGCGACCGCGACTCGCTCGGTCTCTTCCAGCAGCGCCCGAGCACCGGCTGGGGAACCGAAGCCGAGGTCAGGGATGCGGCGCGCTCGATCCGGGCGTTCTACGGCGGCGCCTCCGACCCGAACGGCACGCGCACGCGTGGCCTGCTCGACATCCCCGGTTGGGAGAGCATGTCGTTCGCCGAGGCGGCCCAGGCGGTGCAGATCTCCGCGTACCCCGAGCGCTACGCGCAGTGGGAGGCTTCCGCTCACGCGTGGCTCGCGGCGCTCGGCTGACCCGTGCCGCCGCTCGGTAACGGAACGGTCCCGAGGTGAGCCGCTCCGCGGGCTCCCGGGCGCGCGTCCGTAGACTCTCATCGTGAGCACGAGTCAGCAGACGGACCCGCTGATCGGCCGTCTCGTCGACGGTCGATATCGCGTGCGTGCTCGCATCGCCCGCGGCGGTATGGCGACGGTCTACGTCGCGACCGACCTGCGGCTCGAGCGCCGCGTGGCGCTGAAGGTCATGCACGGGCATCTCAGCGACGACACCGTGTTCCAGAGCCGCTTCATCCAGGAGGCGCGGGCCGCAGCGCGCCTGGCCGATCCGCACGTGGTGAACGTGTTCGATCAGGGCCAAGACGGCGACATGGCGTACCTGGTCATGGAGTACCTGCCCGGCATCACGCTGCGCGAGCTCCTCCGCGAGCAGCGACGACTCACCGTGCCGCAGGCCGTGTCGATCCTCGACGCTGTGCTGTCGGGCCTCGCCGCCGCGCACAAGGCGGGCATCGTGCACCGCGACGTCAAGCCCGAGAACGTCCTGCTCGCCGAGGACGGCCGCATCAAGATCGGCGACTTCGGACTCGCGCGCGCGACGACGGCCAACACCGCTTCGGGCGCTCAGCTTCTCGGAACGATCGCCTACCTCGCACCCGAGCTGGTCACGCGCGGCACCGCCGACGCGCGCAGCGACATCTATGCGCTCGGCATCATGCTCTACGAGATGCTCACCGGGGAGCAGCCGTACAAGGGCGAGCAGCCCATGCAGATCGCCTTCCAGCATGCGACCGACTCGGTACCGCGCCCGAGCGTCAAGAACCCCGGGGTGCCCGAGCCGCTGGACGAACTCGTGCTGTGGGCGACCGAGAGATCGCCCGACGACCGGCCGATCGACGCGCGCGAGATGCTGCAGCGACTGCGCGACATCGAACGCGAGCTGGGGATCACCCCCGCCGTGGCGCGGACGGGGCCCATCCGGATCGCGCGCGACGACGCCGCCGCCACCGGCGAACTGACCGCTGTGCTGCCCTCGACCGCCACCGGGCCGACGTCGGCGATGGAGGAGGTCGACAACGCCACGCGACTGCGCCGTGCGACGAAGCGTCGCCGCGCCAAGGGCGGCTGGCTCATCGCCGTCGTGATCCTGCTCGCAGCCCTCGCCGCGGGCCTCGGCTGGTGGTTCGGCTCCGGGCCGGGCTCGCTCGTCGTGGTCGCCGACGTATCCAACATGACCTTCGAACAGGCCGAGAGCCGCCTCGCCGAGGACTCGCTGGTCGCGGCCGAGCAGGGCGAGCACAGCCTCGACGTCGCCCCGGGCACCGTCATCCGCACGGATCCGCAGAGCGGGGCCCGCGTGGATCGCGAGACGACCGTGAACGTGTGGGTGTCGCTCGGCCCCGCCGAGGCGAACTTCACCTCCTTCACCGGAATGACCGAGACCGACGCGCGCGCCGTGCTCAGCGACCAGTCCGTCCGTGTCGCCGAAGGTCGCGACGAGTTCTTCACCGATGCCGCCGCCGACACCGTCGTGCGCGTGTCGATCCGGCCGGCCGGCGCCCCCGAGGACGGCACACAGGACGTCGACTGCACCGAGGGGTGCACCGTGCACCAGGGCGACCTGGCGAGGCTCGGCGTGTCCATCGGACAGGTGCCGGACGTCGTGGGTGAGAGCGAAGGCTCAGCCCGCAGCACGCTCGAGGGCGTCGGGCTCGACGTCGCCGAGGAGAGCGCGACCGACACGAGCGAGACGATCGAGGAAGGCCGGGTGATCGGTGTCGTCGGACCCGAGGGACGGTCGTGGCAGCCCGGTGACTCGGTCACGCTCGTCGTGTCGACGGGTCCGCCGCTGTTCGAGATCCCCGGCGTCGTCGGCCTGACACGCGACGAGGCGAAGGCGGCCCTCGAAGCCGAAGGGTTCACCGCGAGCTGGGCGCTGTTCTGGAACGCCGTCCCCAACGACCTCACCGAAGTCACCAGCCAGGACATCGGCGAAGGCGAGCTGCGACGCAAGGGCACCGACGTCTACCTGCAGCTCACCGTCACCGGCTGACGCCGGAGGGATCCCGGATGCCGCGGCCCGCGGCATCCGCTCCCCCTCGCTATCGTGGCGAGAACACACAACAGCACCGCTCAGCGTGACTCGCACGTGCTATCGCGTGTTCTCGCGGCGAAGGGCCCGCCCGACGCGCGCGGCCAAGGCCGCGCAGTCGGGTTCGACGTCGGCAGCCCCGACGAGGATGACGTGCCACCCGGCGTCCTGGAAGAGCTGGATGCGCGTCAGGTCCTCGAGCCAGCGTTCACGCGAGGTGCGGTGATCGTCGCCCTGGAACTCCAGCAGGACCCGGGCATCGGGGTAGCCGAGATCTGCGTGACGCAGTCCCATCGTGGTCTGCACGGGAACCTGCACCTGCGGCTCGGGCAAGCCCCACCGAACCAGCCCGAGTCGCAGCAGGCTTTCGTAAGGAGAGTCGACCGGGCTGCGCACATCGGCAAGCGCACGGCGGAGATCGACCACACCCCGCGACCTTCTGCGTCCCACCGCGGCGCGCAGGTCATCGATGGTGCACAACGGTGAATCGCGCTTGCCACCAGCGCGTCGCCGACCCGTCGTGAGGTAGTCGCCGGCGGCGACGAGCCACTCATGAGAGATCACGGCGCCCGGCGTGACGGCATTGCGCAGCGGGAGTTGACACCACACCTCGGCGGGCGACACAACCGGAAGCAGATCGAACATCTGCACCTGTATGTCTTCGCTGCGGGAGGCCCAGCCGATGGTGCCCGCGTGGCGGAACGGCACCCGTGAGCCGATCGACATCACGTGTAAGGCCTCCCGCGGGCTGTACGCCGGCTCGAGCGGTATGCCCCAGATCCGCGCGGCGGTCCGATGGCTGAACCAGTGGTACGGACGCAGCGCCGGGAACAGCCGTTCGCACCGCGACATCACGTCTTCATCAACCGCGTCGGTCGCAGCGACGTGCACCCCGTGGTGGGGGTTCATCACATCGACCCCGCGAAGTCGTCCTCTGCCGACGCCCGCCGCGCGGGCTTGCGCCGTGGTGAACGCGAGTCCGCTGAGCTCCGGGGGCAGGGGGCTGGTCGGCACCCT
>DATMVL010000162.1:0-2085 GCA_035563175.1 Rhodoglobus sp.
ACGGAGGCGCCGTCAGAGACCATCGTGCGCCGCCGGCCGGCGCCCGAGCCCGACGCGGCGCCCGAGCCGGAGCCCGCCGCCGACGAGCCGCGCCGGCGCTCTGTGCTGCCGTGGGTCGTCGGAGGAGCGGCCGTGATCGTCGCCGCCGGCATCGTGCTGGGCATCGTGTTCGGCGGCGGGGTGGGCCCGGCGGCGGAGGGGACGCCGACGGCCAGCGCTCCGCCGGTGGTGCTCGACACGGTGCCGACGCCGGAACTCGCCGCACCTCCGACGACCGCCGATGCGCAGGTGACGTTCGTGCTCGTGAACCCGGATCCGCAGGAGGGCGACCAGTTCGTGTGGCGTCCCGATCCGGCACCCGACGAGGGCTTCCGCCGAGTCGACGGCGACACGGTGACCGTTCCCGCCACGGGCGCGCCGGTCTGCATCCAGGCGTACGTGCTGCGCGACGCGAAGACGTCGCCGAATCCGCTGCGGACGTGCTCGACGTGATCGCGCCGCTCAAGGTGGAGTTCTGCGGCGAGTGGTACGGCGTCGAGGCGCCGGACGACTTCCACGTCGGCCGCGAGTCCGATCTCGTGATCGACGACAACCCGTACCTGCACCGCCGATTCCTGCGCATCTACGAGGATTTCGGGATGTGGTGGCTCGCGAACGTGGGCACCCTGCTGTCGGCGACGGTGACCGACTCGACCGGCACGGTGCAGGCCTGGCTCGCGCCGGGTGCGCGCCTGCCGATCGTGTTCCCGCAGCTCCAGGTGCTGTTCAGTGCCGGGTCGACCACCTACGAGTTCACGATCTTCGCGCCGGACGACTACTTCAAGGCGTCGGCCAACGTGCTCACCGCCGGTGGGCAGACCACGATCGAGCCGATCCCGCTCACCCGCAGCCAGCGACTGCTGATCGTGGCGCTGGCCGAGAACGTGCTGCGGCAGGATTCGCCGGGTCGCGGCGAGATCCCGACCTCGGCTGAGGCGGCGGCACGGCTGCATTGGCCGATCACGACCTTCAACCGGAAGCTCGACAACGTCTGCGACCGGCTCGACAAGGTGGGCGTGCAGGGTCTGCGGGGTGGCAAGGGCAACCTCGCGACGAACCGCAGGCAACGGCTGGTCGAATACGCCGTGGCCACCCGCCTGGTCGGCAAGGACGACCTGTATCTTCTGGACCGCAACGACGGCGAGCACGGCGAGGGCAGCGTGCCCCAGGATGGGGAGTAGTCCCCATCCTGTCCCCCATTTTCCCGACAACCGCCGTGTTACCGTACTGAGGCATTCTTCAGAAGCACCGATTCCGCAGGGGGCACCAGCACCGTGAAGGCGCTGATCGGGTGGGTCAAGGCCCGCAAGACGACCGCGTCCGCGCTCGTCGTGGCGTTGATCGCCGGCGTACCCCTGACGTTCGCGGCGCTGCACCCCGGATTCCCCGTCTCCGACGTCGACCTGACCTCGCGCGACGTGTGGGTGACCAACGGCGAGCTGCTGCTGGGCGGTCGGCTGAACCGGCAGATCGACGAGCTCGACGCCTCGGTCGTGGCCTCGAACCCGACGTTCGACGTGCTGCAGGACGGCGACACGCTCTTCCTCGTCGATGCGGACGCCGGCCGTGTCGAGGCCGTCGATCCCGCGTCGACCGAGGTGTCCTCCGCCATCGACGTCCCGCCGGGCTCGGAGGTCAGCTACGGCGGCGACATCATCGCGATCGTCTCGCCGGAGGGGCAGCTCTGGGCGATCCCGGCCGTCGGCGATCTCCAGTTCAACTACGTGTCCACGCCGCCCCTGGTCGAGCTCGGTGAGGGCGGACATGCCGTCGTGACGCGCGAGGGCGTCGTGCTCGCGGTGAACGGCGGGGGTGGTTCGCAGTGGCGGGTCGCCTCGCTCGCAGAGCAGCCGGTCGAGTCCGGCTTCCCCGAGGTCGGCGAGTTCCAGCTGGCCGCGATCGGGGACGCATTCGCGGTCTTCGATCAGTCCACGAACGAGGTGGTCACCGCATCCGGAACCCGCGCCGCACTCGGCGACGACACCGGACTGAAGCTGCAGCAGTCCGGTCCGGAGTCGCGCTGGGCCGTCGTCGCCACCGGAGACG
>DATMVL010000163.1:0-2661 GCA_035563175.1 Rhodoglobus sp.
AGGCCCTTGACGGACGGTCAGCGCGCGATCAACTCCACGTCGAGCAGTGCACCGTCAGCGACCGTGGCGGTCATCATCGTGCACCGGGGCTGGCGCCGCCGATCGGTGGGCGAACCGGGGTTCAGCAGGCGCAGCCCGCGCGGCGTCGTGGTGTCCCACGGGATGTGGGAGTGGCCGAAGACGAGCACGTCCGTCTCCGGGAAGGCGGCTTCCATGCGCGGCTCGCGTCGCTTCGCGTCGCCGGTCTCGTGCACCACCGAGAAGCGCATCCCCTCGAGCTCGCGGTGCGCGACCTCAGGCAGCCGGGCGCGCAGGTCGGGGCCGTCGTTGTTGCCGTAGACGCCGAGCACCTCGCCGTGCTGTTCGAGCTCGTCGAGCGCCTCCACTCGCACCCAGTCTCCCGCGTGGATGATCAGGTCGGCAGCGTCGGCTGCCGTGAGCACCGTGTCGGGCAGCCGCTTGGCCCGCACCGGCACGTGGGTGTCGGCGAGCAGCAGCAGCCGCAGCGTCACGCCGTCTTCATCACGTTGGCCGTGAACGCGGTGAGCCGGGTGCCGAGCCCGACGATGCGCTCGGCGAGCACCTCGGCCGACGACTTCGCCGCCGTGCCCGGTGGCACGTGACGCACGACGTGCGAGCAGGCGAGATCATCGCAGATGTAGGTGCCGATGCTGTTGCCGTTCACGCCCGCCTCACCGGCGCGCGGGGCCGAGAACATGGTGATCTGATCCGACGGGCGGGAGGTGTGGCACAGCGAGCACATCGCGGCGACGCCGGGCGGCGGTGCGGAGGGCGATACCCGCAGCATCAGGCCGACGGGCCGGTCGCCGACCCAGTGCACGAGGTAGCCGCGCGACCGGTTCTGCGGATCGCGCCAGCCGAAGTACTCGCGTTCGTCCCAGATGACCTCGTGGAGGGCGGGGACGAAGATGCGGTCGGGGTCGGCCTCGCCGAGATTGACGAAGCTCGCCCGGATGTCGTCGGGTGCCAGCGGCTTCATTCACTCCACGATAGCCGGTGGGCTGTTCTAGGGTCGGGGCATGCGACGGTTCTGGATCGGCGTGGGCCTGCTCGCGAGCGCGTTCAGCCCGCTGCTCGTCGCGCTCGTGCTGGTGCTGCGGCCGCTGCCGTCGCCGTGGTGGATCGTGCTCGCGGCCGGACTGGCGCTGCCGGTGCTGCTGCTGCCTGCGGTGTGGGCGGCCTTGCGCCGCATCGGGGGCGGTCCGCTGGACGTCAAGGCGGCGTCGCCGCGTGACGACGCCGTGCTGAGCTTCCTGGCCTCCTACCTCATCCCGATCGCGGTGGTCTTCTTCGGCCCGCCGGATCAGCCGCGCCTGGTGGCGATGCTCGTGCTGCTCGCGGTGCTCGTCGCCGTGTACGTGCGCGCTGAGCTGTACTGGCTGAACCCCTTCCTGTCGGTGGCCGGGCTCAGGGTGTATTCCGTGACCACCGAGGGTGGCGGCTCCGTCATCCTGGTCACGCGCCGGCGCGAGGTGTTCGCCGGCACGCGGCTGACCGACGTGCTGGAGTTCTCGCCCGGCATCCGTGTGGAGCTTGGGGGACGATGATGGATCCGGATGCGGTGCGCGAGACCCTGACGCAGGCGGTGGCCGCCGTCCGCGCCGATCCGTCGGGTGAGCACTGGGTGGTGCGGGGCAAGGCGATCGCGGGGGGCACACCGGGGCGCGTGGCCTTCGATCGGGCGCTGGCGGCGGAGGTGGTCGGCGACGTGCTCGGTCGTGCCGAGCAGCTGCTGGAGCAGGAGTTCGTGCCCTACGACCCGTCGTACTCGCCGGCGGCCAATCAGGTGCTCGTGGAGCCGCTGGCCGAGCTGCCGGAACTGCAGCCGCTGCACGCGTCGCTCGACAGCGCATCCGCCGACGACCCGGAGGCCGGCGACGTGCGGGCGACGGTGCATCGCATCAGCAGCGGGCCCGACACCGCCATCACGGCCTACCGCACTCGCGCGGCTGCGGTCGCGACCCGCCGCGCCGGGGTGCTGTTGCCGCGCGACGGCGTCTACGAGCGCGTCGAGCGTGCGCTGCTGATGTACGACGCGGCCTTCGACGCGCTCGTGGTGGGCGAGGTGGCCTTCATCGCCAAGCCGGCGACCTTCCGTGCTTTCGGCTCCACCGAGAAGGCGGCGGCGATGGCGCGGAAGACGTTCACGACCGCGACGGCCGACCTGCGGATCGACGGGG
Organism: Rhodoglobus sp.; assembly: GCA_035563175.1. Lineage (GTDB taxonomy): Bacteria > Actinomycetota > Actinomycetes > Actinomycetales > Microbacteriaceae > Rhodoglobus. The sequence goes on from DATMVL010000163.1 coordinate 2,202, forward strand.
CGGATGAGCTGCTGGCGACGGTCTCGTCGGATCCGACGATGGTCAACAAGATGGCGCAGCTCAAGCGCACCCTCGACGCGGAGCCGGACTACGCGGAGGCGCTCACCATGCCGCGGCTGCTGGCGTTCCTCGACGCGAACCCGCAGATCCCCATCGCGACCGCCGGCGAGGGCGACGACCGGCGCCTGGTGTTCGAGTCGTCACCGCAGAAGCGCTGGCTGATCGTGAAGGCGCTCGCCGACGACTTCCTCAAGTCCGAACTGTCGAATCGCAACTACGAGGTCGGCAGCAAGTCGCCGATCGACTGAGCGCCGCGGCGCGAGTGACGCCGCGACGCGAGTGACGCCCCGACGCGTGTGACGCCATCCCGCGATTGCGCCGCCGACGGCGCCCCCGCCGCCGCTCCGGGCACGCCGACGCCCTGGGTACCCCGCCGCCCCGGCACGCCGCCGCGAGGACA
>DATMVL010000164.1:0-8081 GCA_035563175.1 Rhodoglobus sp.
CCCAGTGCAGCTGGAAGCTGGAGAGCTCGACCACGAGCACGTCGAACCCCGCCGGATAGCGGATGGCGTCGAGCACCGGCACGCCGATGTTGCCGACCGCGGCGGCGCGGCGGCCGTCGGCGGTGAGGATGTGCGCCGCGAGCTGGCTGGTGGTGGTCTTGCCGTTCGTGCCCGTGACCGTGATCCAGTCCGCCGGCGCGCCGGTCTTGTCGCGCAGACGCCAGGCGAGCTCGATGTCTCCCCAGATCGGGATGCTCTGCTCCGCCGCCCAGACCAGCGCGGCGTGGTCGGTGCGGAATCCCGGCGAGACGACCACCAGCTCGGGCTGGAAGGCGACCACCTCGTCGGGCAGCGCCGCGGCATCCGTCTGGATCGCGAGGCGCCCGCCGATGACGTCGAGCATCTGCCGGCGCTCGTCGGTGGCGCGCTCGGCGAGCACGAGCACCTCCGCGCCGAGCTCGAGCAGGGTGTCGGCGACCGAGAACCCGGTGGCGCCGAGGCCGAGCACCAGGGTGCGCAGGCCCCGCCAGTCGGCGTTCCAGCTGATCAGCGCGTCGAGATCGCGCGAGGTCACGAGTAGATCCACTCCACGTAGAACAGGCCGACGCCGACGGCGACGAACAGGGCCGAGATGAGCCAGAACCGCACCACGACGGTGACCTCGGCCCAGCCCTTGAGCTCGAAGTGATGGTGCAGGGGGCTCATCAGGAAGATGCGCTTGCCCTTCGTGAGCTTGAAGTACACCCGCTGCACGATCACCGAGCCGGTGACGATGAGGAACAGGCCGCCGATGAGCACGAGCAGCAGCTCGGTGCGGCTGAGGATCGCCAGCGCGGCGAGGCCGCCGCCGAGGCCGAGCGAGCCGGTGTCGCCCATGAAGATGTGCGCGGGCGACGTGTTCCACCACAGGAAGCCGATCAGTCCGCCCGTGATCGCGGCGGCGATGATGGCGAGATCGAGCGGGTCGCGTACCTCGTAGCACTTGCTGAAGTTCTCGCCGAGGTACTCCTGCCCGAGGAAGCAGGCCTGGTTGAACTGCCAGAAGCCGATGAAGATGAACGCCGAGACGGCGAAGATCGCCGACCCGGAGGCCAGCCCGTCGAGCCCGTCGGCGACGTTCACGCCGTTCGAGGCGCTCACGATGATCAGGGTGACCCAGACGGTGAACAGGATGAGCCCGGCCACCGGCCCGAACGCGGCGAGATTCAGCCAGTCGATGTCGCGAATCGCCGAGATCTCGGGGGAAGCCGGCGTGAGCCCGGTCTTCGGGTCCGGGAAGTTCAGCGCCAGGGCGGCGAAGCCGATGGCGACGATCACCTGGCCGGCGATCTTCGACCAGCCGCCGAGCCCGAGGCTGCGCTGATTGCGGGTCTTGAGGAAGTCGTCGAGGAACCCGACCAGGCCGAGACCCACCGTGAGGTAGATGACCAGCAGACCCGAGAGGGTGATCGGCTCCTGCGCGATCCAGTGTCCGACGAAGTAGCCGAGCACGGAGCCCAGGATGAAGATGATGCCGCCCATGGTGGGCGTGCCGTGCTTGGCGTGATGCGACTGCGGGCCGTCGTCGCGGATGAACTGGCCCCACTCGAGCCGCCGGAACAGCCGGATGAACAGCGGCGTCAGCAGCAGGCTGAACGCCAGCGAGAAGCCGCCCGCGAACAGGAGGGCGATCACTCGGCGACCCCGCCGAGCCGGTCGCCGAGCGACCGGAGCCCCGCCACGTTGGACGCCTTCACGAGCACGACGTCCCCTGGGCGCAACCGGTCACGCACCACATCGTAGGCCGCGTCGACGTCGTCGACGATGAGCGACTCCCCATCCCACGACCCCTCGAGCTCGGCCGCCTTGTGCAGGGTACGGGCCTCCTGGCCGACGACCACGAGCTGGCTGATGCCGAGCCGCACCACGAGTCGCCCGACCCGGTCGTGCTCTTCGACGGTGTGGTCGCCGAGCTCCGCCATCTGACCGAGCACGGCGAAGGTGCGGCCCTCGCCGCCGACCTGCGCCAGCGTCTTGAGCGCCGCCGCCATCGAATCCGGGCTCGCGTTGTACGCGTCGTTGATGACCGTCCAGCCCTCGGGAGCCTGCAGCACCTCCATGCGCCAGCGCTCGGCCCGCGCCATGGTGCCGAGGGCCTCCGCCGACCGGGCGACGGGCACCCCGACCGCGCGCGCCGCGGCGATCGCCGCCAGCGCGTTCGACACGTGGTGCTCGCCCAGGATGCGCAGGGTCACCGGTGCGGACTCGTCGCCGGCGACCACGGTGAACGTGGTGCCTTCGCGGGTGAGCTGCACGTCGTCGGCACGCACGTCGGCCGAGTCGTCGAGGCCGAAGCGGACGACGCGGGCCGCCGTCGGCATCCGGGTCACCCGCGGGTCGTCGCCGTTCAGCACGGCGGTCGCCTCCGGCGGCAGGTCGGCGACCATCTCGCCCTTGGCGCGCTCGACGGTGTCGAGGTCGCCGAACTTGCCGATGTGGGCGTAGCCGACCTTGAGCACGATGCCCACGTCGGGGCGGGCGATCGAGACCAGCGATGCGACGTCGCCGACGCCGTCGGCACCCATCTCGACGATCAGGAAGCGGGTGGATGCGGTGCTGCGCAGCATGGAGACCGGCGCGCCGACCTGGTTGTTGAACGATCCCGCCGGGGCGACGGTCTCGCCCTCGCGCTCGAGGATCGCCCGCAGCATGTTCTTCGTGGTGGTCTTGCCGTTCGAGCCGGTCACGGCGAGCACCCGCAGGTCGCCACCCTCGCGCACGCGCTGCACCACGGAGGCCGCCAGCGCGGAGAGCGCCTGCAACCCGTCGCTCACGACGACCTGCGGCACGGGCAGGTCGAGCTCACGCTCGACGACGAGCAGCGCCGCGCCGCGATCGACGGCGGACGGCGCGAACCGGTGCCCGTCGTCGGTCTCGCCGCGCAGGGCGAAGAACAGGTCGCCGGGCTCGACCAGACGGGAGTCGGTGTGCACGGTGCCGGACACGGAGGCGGAGGCGTCGCCGACGACCCGGCCGCCGATCGCGGCCGCGATCTCGGCAAGGGTGAGCTCGATCACAACCTCACCAGAATACGGGCAGCTCGCGCACCGGCTCGTCCGTCGGCGGGATGCGGTAGTTGGTGAGCACCTGCGCCGCGACGTCGCGCCAGGTGGGCGCGATCACGCCGGAGAGCTGCAGGTACGGCAGCCCGAACGAGATCACGACCACGTACTGCGGGTCGTCCGCCGGCACCATGCCCGCGTACGACACCACGTTCTTGTCGACGTACACGCCACCCTCGGCGACGTCGGCCGTACCGGACTTCACCGCCACCCGGTAGCCCGGGATGCGCAGCGAATCGGCCGAGGAGCCCTGCGTCGCCACCATCTCCAGCATGTCCACGGTGTCGTCCGCCGCCTGCTCGGAGATGACCCGGACGCCCTCGGCGGCCGGCGTCTCGGTCACGGTGCCGTCGGGCCATTCGCAGCCCTCGACCAGGTGCACGGGCATCCGGACGCCGCCGTTGGCCAGGGTCTGGTAGGCGCTGGCCATCTGCACGGTGGTCACCTGGATGGCCTGGCCGAACTGCACCGCGTAGTTGGTGCGCTCGTCCCACTGGTTGAGGTCGAGCACCCAGCCCTCGGACTCGCCGTTGAAGCCGACCTCGGTGAAGTCGTTGAAGCCGAAGTCGAGCAGGTACTGCCGGCGGGACTCGGCGTCGAGCAGCTTCGAGAACTCGCTCGTCGCCGTGTTCGACGAGTGCACCAGCGCGCCGGTCAGCGTGAGGTTCAGGTCGTCGTGCGCCCAGGAGTCCTTGATGAAGGTGCCGTCGGAGAGGTACAGGCGGCCCGGCGCGACCGTGCGGGACTCGGGGGTCGCGACGCCCGCATCCATGAGCATGGCGGCGGTGATCGGCTTCATGATCGAGCCGGGCTCGTACGGGGTCGAGAACGCCAGCGAGCCGAGTGCGGTGCGCGGGGCGGCGTCGACGTTGTTCGGGTCGACCGTCGGCCAATCGGTGACGGCCATGAGCGCGCCGTCGGAGACGCGCATCACCGCGGCGGTCGCCCAGGTCGCGCCGAGCTGCTGGGCGCCCTGCGCCATGCGCTGCTGGATCGAGTACTGCAGGTCGGAGTCGATGGTCAGGCGCAGCGTGCCGCCGTCCTTCGGCGCGGTCTCGACGACCTCGCTGCCGGGGATGCGCACGCCGTCGAGGCCGCGCTCGTAGGTCATCTCGCCGTTGACGCCGGCGAGGCACGCGTCCTCGGTGAGTTCCAGGCCGGCCTGCGGCCCGTCGGTGCCGATGAAGCCGACCAGGTTGCCGGCGGTCTGCCCGTTCGGGTAGACCCGCTCGTGGCGCGGCGCGAAGTACACCCAGGGGATGCCGAGATCCCAGACCGCGTCGAACTGGTCGAGGGTGATGCCCTGCACCAGGTACGCGAAGTTCGAGGCCGGATCGGCGGTCAGGGCCGCCGCCATGACCGCCGGGTCCGCGCCGGTGATCTCGGCGATCTTCTGCAGATCGGCGGTGACCTTCTCGGTGAGCCCGAGCGTGCCGACGGCCGCCTCGGGGTCGGCGGTCACGTCGAAGCGCTCCACCGCGACCGCGAGCGGGGTGCCGTCGCGGTCCACGATGTCGCCGCGCAGACCGTAGGTCACGAGCGTCTGCCCGCGCTTGCCCTCGGACTCCGAGTTCAGCTCGTCGGCCCGCACCACCTGGATGTCGACGAGGCGCACCACGAACACCGCCACCAGGGCGAAGACGGCGAGCACCGCGAGCGAGATCCGCAGTCGGCTGCGTCGGGTCGTCATGGTCGCTCCTCGCGATGCGGGTCGGTCGGCGGGCTCAGTGGGTCACGGGGGCCGGCAGGGTGTCCACCACGCCGGGCGGCGCCTGCGGTGTGGACGCCTGCTGCTGAGTCTGCTGGGCGGGCGGTGCGTTGGTCACCGGCGGCACGCCGGTGGCGAGCGCATTGGTGACCAGGTTGCAGGTGCCGCCGCAGCCCATCGGGTCGGCGATGCCGGGCAGCTGGAAGACGGCGCCGCTGGAGAGGTCGATGGCGAACTGGGTGCTGTTGGGCACCATGCCCAGCCCCGCGGCCTGAGTCGCGAGGTTCTGGTCCGAGCTGGCGATGGCCAGCTTCTCCTGCAGGGCCCGCTGCTCGCGCAGCAGGTCCTTCCGTGCGACCTCGAGCCGCTCGAGCTGGTAGGCGCCATCGGAGACGACGATGCTCAGCATGAGCTGGCCGCCGAAGATGGCGAGCACGCTCGCGATGGTGATGATCGCGTACGCGACCTTCGGCCGGGCGCGGCGCTGCTCGCGCGTCGGGGCGATCTCGATGTGCGGACGCGGCCGCGGGGCGGGCGCGATCGACGGCGCGCTCAGCGGGCGGGCGGTGGCCAGGTTGCTCATGCGGCACGCACTCTCTCCGCGGCCCGCAGGCGCACCGGGGTGGCGCGCGGGTTGGCCGCTCTCTCGTTCTCATCGGCGAGCTCGGCGCCGCGCACCAGCAGGCGCAGCTCCGGTCGGTGCTCGGGCAGCTCCACGGGCAGGCCGGCCGGCGCGGTCGACATCGACCGGGCCTGCAGCGTGCGCTTGACGATGCGGTCCTCGAGCGACTGGTACGACAGCACGACGATGCGGCCGCCCACCTCCAGCGCATCGACAGCAGCAGGCACGGTGCGCTCCAGCACCGCGAGCTCCTGGTTGACCTCGATGCGCAGCGCCTGGAACACGCGCTTCGCGGGGTGACCCGCCCGCGACAGCGCCGCGGGCGTCGCGGCCTGCAGCAGGTCGACGAGCTGCTTCGAGGTGGTCAGCGGCGCGAGCTCGCGCTCCTGCACGATGCGCCGCGCATACCGGCCGGCGAGCTTCTCCTCCCCGTACTCCGTGAAGATGCGCCGCAGCTCCTGCTCGGAGTAGGTGGCGAGCACGGTGGCGGCGGTGACGCCCGCGGTCGCGTCCATGCGCATGTCGAGCGGGGCATCCTGCGCATAGGCGAAGCCGCGGTCGGCGCGATCGAGCTGCAGGGACGAGACGCCGAGGTCGAGCAGGATGCCCGCGACCGCCGGGATGGCGAGGTCGCGCAGCACCTGCGCGAGCTCGTCGTACACGGCGTGCACCAGGTGCGTGCGGTCGGCGAAGGGCGCCAGGCGCTCCCCCGCGATCGCCAGGGCGTCGGTGTCGCGGTCGATGCCGACCAGCGTGAGCTGCGGGAACCGCTGCAGGAACGCCTCGGCGTGGCCGCCCATGCCGAGGGTGCCGTCGACGAGCACGGCGCCCTCGCGCTGCAGGGCGGGGGCGAGCAGCTCGACGGTGCGCTCGAGCAGGACCGGGGTGTGGATCGAGGAGGTGTCCATGATTCGCTGGGCCGGCTCCGCGGGGCTGATCCCCATCCGATGCGACCTGCCTCCGGGGAAGTGGAGTCAGGGCGGTCGACCTGGCGCCGGGGAAGTGGTGCCAGGGCGGTCGGCTGGGGGTCAGCCTCGCGGAACGTCAGAAGAGCCCGGGGAACACCTCCTCCGTCGTGTTCACGAAGTCGGTCTCGGTGGACTCGTAGTACGCATCCCAGGTCGCGGTGTCCCAGATCTCGGCGCGGCTTCCCGCGCCGATCACGGTGAGATCCCGCTCGAGACCCGCGTACTGCCGGAGGGCCGGTGGCAGCGTGATGCGGTTCTGCTTGTCGGGGATCTCCTGGCTGGCGCCGGACAGGAAGAGCCGCTGGAAGTCGCGGCTCTGCTTGCTGGAGACCGGAGCCTGCCGCATCTTCTCGACCACGCTCTCGAACTCGCGCTGGCTGAAGACGTAGAGGCAGCGGTCCTGGCCGCGGGTGACGACCATGCCGGAGGCCAGCTCGTCGCGGAACTTGGCGGGCATGATCACCCGCCCCTTGTCGTCGAGCTTGGGGGCGTACGTGCCGAGGAACACGGCTGCCACCCCCTCTCGCTCCGGCCAGGATCCAGGTTGGCTCCACTTTACTCCACTTTCAACCACGACACGAGGGTTGACAGGCCGGATCACGCCCCAGTACGGGGGCGGATCCCCGGAATCATGCCGATCGCGCCCGGTGGAGGGAAGTGGGGCGCATTCGGCCCGGTTCGCCGCTCGCGCTCGCTCCCGGAGTGCGTCCGCGCCACTTCCGTGCATCCGCGCCGCGAAGGTTCGGCGCGCACGCGCACTTCAGGCGCGGAAGGTGCTCGAGGGCGGCCCGAGCGGCCCGACGGGCAAAGAAAAAGGGCCGACCCGAAGGTCAGCCCTGTTCCGGTGGTGCGGAGTGGAGGATCAGCTGCGATCGCCCTGACGGCGCTCCCAGCGCTCGTTCACCCGATCCATGAAGCGGGAGTTGCGGCGCGGCTTGGCGGACCCGAAGGCCGGCTCGGCGGCACCGGCGGCACGGCGCGGCGGTGCGACGGCGAGCAGCACGCCGCCGAACATGACGGCGAAGCCGAGCACGCCGACCAGCGGCTGACGGATGATGACGCCGGTGACCAGCACGGCGATGCCGGCGACGGCGATCAGCACGCCCACCACGAGCAGGGTGTAGTTCGGGCGCCCTCGACGAGGGTTGACCGTCGCGACGAAGTCGGCGTCGTTCTGGTAGAGACTGCGTTCCATCTCCTCCAGGAGGCGCTGCTCCTGCTCTGACAGTGGCATCCTGTGTCCCTCCTGGATCGCGTGGCTGCTCCGTGTCCGAGTGTACGCCCGCGCCGCGCGGCTAGGCTAGGCGGGTGGCTGAGAGTACCCGGCTAGTTGACTTGGTACAACTGGGAGTGGACGGGTTCCTCGCGGAGCGCGCCACCGAGTTCGAGGCCATCGCGCCCGAGCTGCTGCGGTTCACCGACGCGGCCGGCGACCTCCTCGCCGGCGGCAAGCGCTTCCGCGCGCTCTTCTGCTACTGGGGCTGGCAGGCCGTGCGCACCACCGGCGACGGCTTCGACCCGATGCCGGATGCGGACGCCTCGGCCGACCTGCCCGCCATCGTGCACGCCGCGACCGCGCTCGAGGTGTTCCACGCGGCTGCGCTCGTGCACGACGACATCATGGACCGCTCGGACACGCGCCGCGGCAAGCCCGCCGCGCACCGCCGCTTCGAGCGCGAGCA
>DATMVL010000165.1:0-2464 GCA_035563175.1 Rhodoglobus sp.
GTACCCGGCGACGGCCACGCCGGCGAGCAGCACCAGGGTCGCGTCGAGCAGCCCGGTGCCGTGCGCGTGGCTCACGCGCGCTCCCGACGAGCGAGCAGCAGCGCGCCGGCCACGATCAGGGCGAGCGCCACGGCGATCCACACCACGTCGTAGACCGGCAGCTCGGGCACGTAGCGGATCTGATGGATGCCGAGCAGCTTGTGCTGCACGGTGCCGTCGTACAGCTGGAACGCCCCCGCTCCCAGCAGCACCCCACCCGTCCAGCGGCGCCACGACAGCGCCGACCGCCGGCGCAGGTCGGCGAGCAGGAACAGCCCGGCGATCGTCGCGAACCAGCTCACGGCGTGGAAGAACCCGTCCGAGACGATGCCCAGCTCGGTGGTGCCGCGGTCGTAGAAGTGGTGCCACTGCAGCAACTGGTGCAGCAGCACCTCGTCGAGGAACGCGATCGCGCCCACCCCGAACAGGATGCCGGACCACGCGTTGCGTGCGGTCGCGCGCGTCGGCGCCGTCGTCGCTTCGGTCATACCCCACCCTCCGTCACCGGGCGGCGTGGCGGAACGGGTGGACACCGCCCCCGCGGGCGACTAGATCGGCTCGAGGAGCACCAGCGGGATCTGCCGCGACGTGCGGCGCTGGTAGGCCCGGTATCCGCGGTAGGAGCGCTCGACGCGCGGCCAGAGCTCCGCGCGTTCCCCCGCCGAGGCGACCCGCGCTCGGCGCCGCTCGCGCGGTCGCCCCTTGATCGACACCTCGACCTCGGGATGCTCGACGAGGTTCAGGTACCAGGCCGGATGCCGGTCGTCACCGCCGCGGGACGCGACGACGACATAGGTGTCGTCCAGCACCAGCGCGACCGTCAGCAGCAGCGACCTCGGCTGCCCGGACCGGCGGCCGGTCGTGGTGAGCTCGAGCACGGGCATCCGCCCGGCCTGCCAGCCGAGCCGGCCACCGGTGACGCGGATCACGAACCGGTGCACGCGGTTCATGCCGCTCAGCAGCCGGTCGCTGACCATCAGAGGCCGACCCACTCCGTCACGCCGTCGGCGAGGTGCTGCCGCTTCCAGATCGGCACGGTCGCCTTGATGTCGTCGACCAGCGCGGCGCACGCCTCGAACGCCTCGGCGCGGTGCCCGGCGGCGACGACCGCGACCAGGGCGACGTCGCCGATCGCGAGCGACCCCACGCGGTGCGCGGCGGCTGCGGGCAGCTCGAGCCGGTCGAGGCAGGCCTGCAGGAAGCCGAGGGCGTCGGGGTGCGCCTCGTAGTCCAGTGCCGAGACGGCCTGACCGTGGTCGTGGTCGCGCACGATGCCGCGGAAGGTGACCAACGCCCCGTGCTCACGGGACCAGACCTGCGATTCGAGCGCCGCGGCATCCAGTGGCTGTCCGGATATCGACGCGAGCTGGCGGTGCACGATCCCTATGCTGTCACGGTGAGTCCCCGCCACCTGCTGCTCGGGATCCTCGTGGCGGTCATCTGGGGCTTCAACTTCCTGGCGATCCGGTTCGGGATCGACGACATGCCGCCGCTGCTGTTCGTCGCCATCCGCTTCCTGTTCGTGGCGATCCCCGCGGTCTTCCTGCTCAAGCCGCCCGCGATCGGGTGGCGGAACATCGTGCTGATCGGGTCGTTCATGAGCCTCGGGCAGTTCGCCCTGCTCTACGTCTCGATGGAGCTCGGGATGCCCGCGGGCCTGGCGTCGCTGCTGCTGCAGACGCAGGTGGTGCTGACCGTCGTCGTCGCGGCCGTGCTGTTGCGCGAGCGCCCGACCCGGGTGCAGCTGGTCGGCATCCTGGTCGGCATGGCCGGGCTCACGACCGTGGTCGCCGCGCACGCGCAGTCGGCGCCGTGGCTGCCGGTCGTGGTCATCCTGCTCGCGGCGCTGTCCTGGGCGATCGGAAACGTGCTGAGCCGGCGGGCGAAGGCGGCCTCCGGGCTGTCGCTGGTGGTGTGGTCGGGCGCGGTCGTGCCGATCCCGGCGTTCGCGCTGTCGCTGCTGATCGAGACGCCGCCGGTCGTGTTCGACGCCCTGACGCACATCACGCTCGACGCCGTGCTCAGCACCGCGTACACCGTGGTCTTCGCGTCGTTCGTCGGGTACGGCATCTGGAACACCCTGCTCGCCCGCTACCCGGCCGGGTCGGTCGCGCCGCTCACGCTGCTGGTGCCGCCGATCGGCATCCTCTCCGCCTGGCTCGTACTCGGAGAGGTGCCGACGGTGCTCGAGCTGGTCGGCGGTGCGGTGATGCTCACCGGGCTCGCGATCGCGGTGATCCGCCGACGCTCCGCCTCAGTGGTCGCCGCCCCCGTGCACCTGCGCGACGAGGTGCTCGAGTAGTCCGTCGAGCACGGCCAGACCGTCCTTCACGCCGCCGGACGATCCCGGCAGGTTCACCACGACGGTGTTCCCGGCCGTGCCGGCGAGCCCGCGGCTGAGCGCGGCGGTCGGGGTCGCGGCCAG
>DATMVL010000166.1:0-6707 GCA_035563175.1 Rhodoglobus sp.
CAACGAGCAGGACTGGCCGCTGCAGGGCTTCACCTCCACCTACATCGACCTCGTCGGCACCCGCCGGGCATGGCGCGGGAAGGGGCTCGCGTCGGCGCTGCTCGTGGCGACCATGCGCGCTGCCGCTGCCGACGGGATGCAGCGGGCGATCCTCGACGTGGACGCCGACAGCCCCACGGGTGCGCTCGGCCTGTACACGGGGCTCGGCTTCGCCGAGGACGCCCGCTCGATGGCCTACGTCAAGACGTTCTAGACCGGTCGCGCCGCATCGCCGCGCTCGAAGTCGGTGATCAGCGGCGGCGTCTCGGCCAGCCGCTGCAGCGCATCCTGCAGCGCGGCCGTGTAGATCCGCGCGCCGGCGGGACCCATGTGGATGTCGTCGGAGGCCAGCACGTCGAGGTGCGGCTGGATGGAGTCGTGCCAGTTGCAGAGCTCCACGTCGCGCTCGCGGCGGGCGAAGTCGGAGAGGATGCTGTTCACCTCCGGCGTCCAGTCGCGCGGCGCCTGCACGTTGACGACGATGAGCCGGGTCTCGCGGGGGAGCAGCTCGAGCACGGCGTCGAGGGTGGCGGCGTCGATCCACCCGTTGGTGCCCAGCCCGAGCACCAGCACGGGGCGCATGCCGCCGCTCGCGACCAGCTGTGCGACGAGTTCGTCCGCGTCGCTCATCTGCCGTGACACCGCTGCGTCGATGGCGATGCCGGGCAGCGCGGCCTGCAGCTCGGGAGCTGCCGCCAGCATCACCGAGTCGCCGATCGCGACGATCTGATCGCCCGTCGCGGTGGGCTGCGGCCGGCGCGGCGCCAGCGCGAAGCCGGGCTGCGCGAGCGACTGCTGCCCCGCCTCGATCGCGCTCTGCGCCTCGCCGGCACCCGGGTCCGCCGCGATCGCGGTGGCGGTCAGCGCGACGGTCGCGCACAGGGCGATCGCGGTGGCCGCGGCGACCACCTTGCGGGGGCCGGCGGTGAGCCACCGGAGCGCCGCGCGGAATCCGCTGCGGCGGATGGGGCGCTCGACGTAGCGGTACGACAGTGCGGCGGCGGCGACGGTGAGCAGCAGGGCCGCGGCCGGGAGAGCCCACCAGGCCACCGCATCCGGGTACGCCGCCTGCAGCAGCACGAGCACCGGCCAGTGCCACAGGTAGAGGCCGTACGAGCGCTCACCCACCCAGCGCAGAGGAGCGACGTCGAGTGCGCGGCCGAGCCACGACGAGCGGCCGGTGGCGCCCAGGATGATGACGCCGGTCAGCACCGCCGTCAGGGCGAGCCCGCCGCCGGTGGTGAACGGCGCGTCCTCGGGCAGCAGCAGCGCGATGGCGACCACACCGCCCAGGGCGAGGAGTCCGGTGATCGGCAGCAGCACGCGCAGCGCGGCGGGGGTGCGGTCGACGGCCAGGAAGCGGCCCTGCACCATGAACGCCAGCGCGGCGCCGAGCGCCAGCCCGAACGCGTGCGTGTCGGTGCCGTAGTACACGCGGGTGCCGTCGCCGGCCGCGAACACCGCCATGGCCACGGCGGACGCCACGGCGAGGGCACCCGCGAGGCCTGCGCGGAGCCCGCGGTTCGGCAGTCGCAGCAGCAGGAGCATCGCCAACGGCCACAGCAGGTAGAACTGCTCCTCCACCGCGAGCGACCACAGGTTGCGGAACAGCTCCGGCGTGGTGGCGTCGAAGTAGCTGACGCCCTCGGCGATGAACAGCCAGTTGCTGCTGAAGGTGGCGGCGCCGAGCACCTGGCGGCCGAGACCGACCAGCACGTCGCCGCCGATCCCGGAGGCGACGCTCGAGCACACCACGACGACCAGCACGAGGGCCGGCAGCAGCCGTCGAGCGCGGCGCGCCCAGAAGCGGCGCAACGAGATGCGGCCGACGGCATCGTGCTCGCGGATGAGCAGCCCGGTGATGAGGAAGCCGCTGATGACGAAGAACACGTCGACGCCGACGAAGCCGCCGACGGCGGACCGGGGCAGGAGGTGGTAGGCGATCACCGCGATGACGGCCACCGCGCGCAGCCCGTCGAGGCCTCGCAGATGCGCGGTCGGAGGCTTCGCGAGCCGAGCCGCCTGGGCGCCCCGAGCACTCCCGAGACCGGTGGCCGGGATCGTGGGGCGCGTCGTTGCGGAGCTCATGGTCGTCAGTACCGGCGGACAGGATAACCCGGCTAGGTTGGCGGACATGGCCAGCGATGCGGTGATCCTCCAAGTCGGTGAGCGCGAGGTGCGGATCTCGAGCCCGTCACGCGTGCTGTGGCCCGAGGCCGGCATCACGAAGCTGCAGCTCGCCGAGTACCTGGCGGCGGTCGGCGATGCGTTCGTCCGCGCCAACGGCGACCGGCCGGTGGCGCTGCAGCGGTTCCCCGACGGCGTCGACGGCGAGCAGTTCTTCTCGAAGAACCCGCCGAAGGGCGTGCCGGACTACATCCGCAGCGTGCCCGTGGTGTTCCCGAGCAAGCGCAGCCACCCGATGCTCGTCCTCGACGAGCCCGCCGCGGCGGTGTGGGCCGCGCAGATGAACACGGTGACCTTCCATCCCTGGCCGTGCCGGGCATCCGACACCGACCAGCCCGACCAGCTGCGCATCGACCTCGACCCGCAGCCGGGCACCGACTTCGCCGACGCCGCGCGGGCGGCCCCGGTGCTGCGCGAGGTGCTCGCGGAGGCCGGCCTCACCGCCTACATCAAGACCTCGGGCAACCGCGGGCTGCACGTGTACGCGCCGATCCGGCCGGAGCACGAGTTCCTCACCGTGCGGCACGCTGTGATCGCCGCCGCCCGGGAGCTGGAGCGTCGGATGCCTGAGCAGGTCACCACGGCATGGTGGAAGGAGGAGCGCGGGCAAAGGGTCTTCGTCGACTTCAACCAGGCGGCGCGCGACCGGACCATCGCCGGCGCCTACAGCCCCCGCCCACTGCCCGCTGCCACCGTGTCCACGCCGCTCACGTGGGAGGAGCTCGGCAGCGTCGAGCCGTCGCACTTCACCGTGCTCACCGTGCCGACGCGCCTAGGCGAGCAGGGCGACCCGTGGGAGCGCTTCGCCGAGCAGCCGGGCGACCTCGACGTGCTGCTGCAGTGGTGGGAGCGCGACGTCGCCGACGGGCTCGGCGAGATGCCGTTCCCGCCGGAGTACCCGAAGATGCCGGGCGAGCCGATGCGCGTGCAGCCGTCACGCGCCAGGAAGCCGGCGTCAGCGGAGGACTGAACCCAGGTCGTAGGCCGCCGGCACCTCGAGCTGCTCGAAGGTGCACGACGCCGCGTCGCGGTCGTCGCGCCAGCGCTCGAACTGGGCGGTGTGCCGGAAGCGGTCGCCCTCCATCTGGTCGTACCGCACCTCGAGCACCCGCTCGGGGCGCAGGCGCACGAACGAGGTGTCCTTGTTCGTCGAGAACCTGTTGCGGTCGCTGGCGCCGGTCAGCGGATCGCCGTGCTCGTCGCGTTCGACCAGCGGCTCGAGCTCGTCGATGAGCTCGAGCCGGCGCCGGTCCGAGAACGCGGAGACGCCGCCGACGCTGCGCAGCTCGCCCTGCGCGTCGTACAGGCCGACGAGCAGCGATCCCAGCCCGGTACCGGACTTGTGGATCCGGTAGCCGAGCGCCACCACATCCGCCGTCCGGGCGTGCTTGACCTTGATCATGGTCCGCTTGTTCGGCGTGTACAGCCCGTCGAGCGGCTTCGCGACGACCCCGTCGAGGCCGGCGCCCTCGAACTCGGCGAGCCACCGGCGGGCCAGGTCGGCGTCGAGGGTGGTCTGCGTGATGTGCAGCGGATCCTCGAGGGTCGAGCCGAGCTCCTCGAGCACGGCGCGGCGGACCGAGAACGGCTCGTCCAGCAGCGAGCGGCCGTCGAGGTACAGCAGGTCGAACGCGACGAACGCCGCCGGGGTCTCCTCGGCGAGGCGCTTGATGCGGCTCTCCGCCGGGTGGATGCGCTGCGACAGCGCCTCCCAGTCGAGGCGCTCACCGGCGCCCGAGGGGCTGCGCACCACGATCTCGCCGTCGAGCACGACCGGCACGCGCAGCTGACGGGTGAGCTCCGCCACCAGCTCCGGGAAGTAGCGGGTGAGCGGCTTGCTGCCGCGGCTGTCGAGCACGACGTCGTCGCCGTCGACGGAGGCGATCGCGCGGAAGCCATCCCACTTCGGCTCGTACGACATCCCCTCGGGCACCGTCGCCACCGCCTTCGCGAGCATCGGAGCGACCGGGAAGCCGTCGGGCAGATCCATTCGCCTACCATGGCACGGTGATCGAGGCCCCCACCACCCGCGTGCGGCTCGACATCGCCTACGACGGCACCGACTTCAGCGGCTGGGCCAAGCAGCCGGGGCTGCGCACCGTGCAGGGCGAGCTGGAGCAGGCGCTCGCCACCGTGTTCCGCCGCAGCGGCGCGACCCCGGCGCTCGTCGTGGCCGGCCGCACCGACGCCGGCGTGCACGCCACCGGGCAGGTCGCCCACCTCGACCTCACCCACACGCAGCTGCAGCAGCTCGCCGGCCACCGCCCTCCGCGGCCCCTCGACCAGGTCCCGGACGTGCTGCGGGACCGGCTCAACGGCATCGCCGGACTGCGGTCGGATGTCGTGGTGCGGTCGGCGTCGTTCGCCCCGGCCGGCTTCGACGCGCGCTTCTCACCCGTCTGGCGACGATACGAGTACCGGATCGCGGACGCGCTCGCGCAGCGGAATCCGCTGCTGCGCCGGCACACGCTCTGGTACCCCGCAGCCCTCGACGTCGAGGCGATGAACGCGGCCACCGGCGTGCTGACCGGGCTGCACGACTGGGCGGCGTACTGCCGTCCCCGTGAACACGCCACCAGCATCCGGGAGCTCCAGCGGTTCGACTGGCAGCGCGACGCCGGCGGGGTGCTCGTCGCCCGGCTGCAGGCCGACGCGTTCTGCCACAGCATGGTGCGCGCCCTGGTCGGGGCGGCGGTCGCGGTGGGCGAGGGTCGGCTGCCGGGGGAGCGGATGCGCAGCCTGCGCGACGAGGCCGTGCGGGTCAACGAGTTCAAGGTCATGCCGGCGCTCGGGCTCACCCTGACCGAGATCGGCTACCCCGCCGAGAACGAGCTCGGAGCCCGTGCGGAGCAGACTCGCGCGATCAGGGAGAGTCCGGTACAGTAGACCCTCGGTGCCTGGCGACAGGCGCCCGATCATGAGCCCTCCAGCGTTCCGCAGGGAACGCGCGGGCGGTTCCACGACATCGTCGCGGAACGGTCCACCGGAGCGGGATTCACGAACTCCTCATCCGATCACACGAAAGCAGAATGCTGTGGCACGTACCTTCACGCCCAAGCCCGCTGACATCCAGCGCGACTGGGTGATCATCGACGCCACGGACGTCGTCCTCGGCCGGCTCGCCAGCCACGCCGCGACGCTCCTCCGCGGCAAGCACAAGCCGACCTTCGCCCCGCACGTCGACACCGGCGACTTCGTCATCATCATCAACGCCGAGAAGGTCGCCCTGACCGGCTCGAAGAACGAGAAGAAGATGGCGTACCGCCACTCGGGCTACCCGGGCGGTCTGCGCGCCACCTCCTACACGGAGCTGCTCGCGAAGCACCCGACCCGCGCGGTCGAGAAGGCGATCCGCGGCATGCTGCCGAAGAACTCGATCGGTCGTCAGCAGCTCACCAAGCTCAAGGTGTACGCGGGTGCCGAGCACCCGCACGCCGCGCAGCAGCCCACGCCGTACACCCTCTCGCAGGTCGCGCAGTAACGCGGTCAGGAACAAGGACTAGAAGACAGATGGCAAGAATCGAAGACTCCATCGACGAGGGCGTGCTCGGCAACTACTCGACCGAGAGCTCGGCCGACGCCGCCCCCAAGGCGCCCCGCGCCGTGCTGAACGTGTCGGGTGCGGCGGTCGGCCGCCGCAAGGAGGCGATCGCGCGCGTGCGCCTCGTCCCCGGCAGCGGCACCGCCCTGGTGAACGGCCGCGACCTCGCGGACTACTTCCCCAACAAGCTGCACCAGCAGCTCATCAACGACCCGTTCAAGGTGCTCGACCTCCTCGGCTCGTACGACGTGACCGCCCGCATCACCGGTGGCGGCCCCTCGGGGCAGGCCGGCGCGCTGCGCCTGGCGATCGCGCGTGCGCTCAACGAGATCGACCGCGAGAACAACCGTCCGGCGCTGAAGAAGGCCGGCTTCCTCACTCGTGACGCCCGCGTCATCGAGCGCAAGAAGGCCGGTCTCAAGAAGGCGCGCAAGGCCTCGCAGTTCAGCAAGCGCTGATCCGAGCGGGCAGATGCCTCGTCTCTTCGGCACCGACGGTGTCCGGGGGCTCGCCAACGGCGCGCTGACCGCCGACCTGGCGCTGAACCTCGCCCAGTCGGCGGCGGTCGTGCTCGGCAAGGGCCGCGTCGCCGACGGGCGGCGCGCCTCCGGCCGGCGGCCGATGGCCGTCGTCGCCCGCGACCCCCGGATCTCCGGCGAGTTCCTCTCGGCGGCGGTCTCGGCCGGGCTCGCGAGCTCCGGTGTGGACGTCTACGACGCCGGCGTGGTCCCCACGCCGGCGGCGGCGTTCCTCGTCGCCGACTCGGGCGCCGACCTCGGCGTCATGATCTCGGCCTCGCACAACCCGGCGCCCGACAACGGCATCAAGTTCTTCGCGCGCGGCGGCCGCAAGCTGCCCGACGAGGTCGAGGACCGGATCGAGGCGTACCTCACCGGCGAGAAGCTCGCCCCGAAGGGCGGTGACGTCGGCCGCATCCGCC
>DATMVL010000167.1:0-2252 GCA_035563175.1 Rhodoglobus sp.
GCCCCCGCGCAGTGCCGACGAGGTCGCGATCGATCAGTACCGGTATCTGCTGCGCACGGCACCGCCCGAGACGATCGAGCAGGTCCACGCCGAGGCGTTCGCGAAGCTCACCGAGCCGCAGCGGCAGCAGGTGCTCGCCGACATCTCCGCGGGACTCCCGGCCCCCGAGCAGCCGCGCTCCAGCGACCCCCAGGCGATGGCGCGTGCCGCGACCCGTGCCGAGTACATGAATCCGGGATTCATGGAGCGGACGCTCGGCCCGCAGCGCCAGGGTCCGTCGTTCGGCTCCATGCTGGGGTCCTCGATCCTCGGCACCGTCGTCGGCTACGTCATCGGCTCGGCGCTGGTCAGCGCGTTCCTCGCGCCCTCCTTCGCCGACCAGGGCTCGCAGGACGGTGGCGGGCAGGACGAGGGCACGGATGCCGCGGGCGAGGGTTCAGGCGACTCCGGAGCCGACGCGACCACAGCCGACGCCGGGTGGGGCGACCCGGGTTCGGGGTGGGGCGGCGATGCCGGAGCGGACGCGGGTGGATTCGGCGACTTCGGCGGGGATTTCGGGTTCTGAGACGGCCCCGACTCGCCTCGCATCGCATGCGCAGCGGGAAAGACGCCACACGCGGGACGCGGCATCCGTTAGCGTCGCGGTATGACTGCGGCGACCTCGGGCGGGACTGACGCGCGTGCGGTGAGCGCCCGCGCCGCCTCGCAGGATCTCGACATCATCGCCGACCGTACTCGCGACCGCACGGCCACGCTGAATCAGATGCTGCTGGCCTCGGTCGTGTTCGTGCTCGGCGGGCTGGTCGCGCTCGGGCCGTTCCAGGGCGACGCCGTGGTGTTCTTCCTCGGCGTCGTGGTCATCATCGTGGTGACCGGGGCGACTCTCGTGATGCCGTGGAATGCGGTGCCCCACGGATGGGTGGCGGTCGTCCCGGTGATCGACATCGCGGCGATCGCCGCGATGCAGGTCGCCGCCCCCGAATCGCCCCTCGGACTGCTGTGGATCTTCCCGGCGATGTGGCTCGCGGGCGGGTTCGGCATCCTGGGGCTGTTCGGTGTCGTCGTCGTGATCGCCGCCATCATCGGCGCGCAGACGATCGTGAACGCCGAGGAGCTGTCGTACCAGACGTTCCTGCTTCCACTGGTCCTGTTCGCGGTCGCGACGACGACCCATCTCACGTCGCGGCGATCCGACGCCCAGCGGACACTCCTGGCGAAGCAGTCCCACCTGCTGCGCAGCGTCCTGGCACGCACCCGTCGGCAGGAGCAGGTCGTCACCGAGGTGCTCGACGCCGTCGACTTCGGAATCGTGCGCCTGGACCCGGACGGCCGGACCGCGGTCACCAATGACGCTCACGGACGCCTCCAGCGCGGCCTCGAGCCGCTGGAGGACGGCGAGGTGGCGGTGTTCCGCGACGACGGTGCCACCGTGATGCCCGCCGAGGAGCTGCCCCTGGAACGTGCGCGACGGGGTGAGTCGTTCGACGACGAGGTCGTGTGGTTCGGGGCGGAGCCGGGACCGCGCCGGGCGCTCAACATCACCGCGCGGCGCCTCACCGACCCCGACGGCAGGGACGCCGGCGCCGTGGTGGTCTCGCGGGACGTCACGGCCGAACTCGAGGCGCTGCGCGCCCGTGACGACCTCGTCGCCTCCGTCTCGCACGAGCTGCGCACGCCCCTCACGTCGATCCTCGGGTATCTCGACCTCGCCATCGAGGATCCCGACACCCCCGAGGCTGTCCGGACCAACCTCGACATCGCCGAGCGCAACGCCGAGCGCCTGCTGCGGATCGTCGCCGACATCCTCGCGGCGTCGAAGTCCTCGCCGGGCACGGTGGAGCAGTCGCTGACACCGCAGCGCGTGGATGCCGACGACATCGTGCGCGCGTCGGCCACGGATGCCGAGACCCGCGCCCTCGCGCGCGCCATCACGATCGACACCTCCGGCCTCGAGCCGGCGCCCATGTGGGCCGACGCCCTGCGGCTGCGGCAGGTCGTCGACAATCTGGTGGCGAACGCGATCACGTACAACAAGGACGGCGGCACCGTGTATCTCGGCACGACCTCCGACGGGGCGTGGAGCTGGATCCTGGTGCGCGACACCGGCGTGGGCATCTCGGAGGCCGATCGATCACGACTGTTCCAGCGGTACTACCAGGCCGGCGCGCCGCGCCGTGCGGGCACGGGCCTGGGCCTGGCGATCACGCGCGACATCGTGCGGGCCCACGGCGGGGAGATCGGCCTGCACAGCT
>DATMVL010000168.1:0-2480 GCA_035563175.1 Rhodoglobus sp.
CGAGCTGTACGCCGGTGAGTGGGACACCGACAGCGCGGTGGCCACGCTGGCCGAGCTGGCCGCGGGCGGTCCCTTGCTCGAGCTGGGCATCGGCACCGGAAGGCTGGCGCTCCCGTTGCTGGAGCGCGGCATCGAGGTGCACGGCGTCGACGGTTCGCCGGAGATGCTGGCCGCGCTGCAGGCCAAGCCGGGCGGCGAGCGCATCCCGGCGTGGATCGGCGACTTCGCCGAGGTGCGCACCGGTCACCGCTATCCGCTCGTGGTGCTGGCCGTGAACACGATCTTCGCCCTGCCCGACCAGGACGCCCAGCTCGCCTGCTTCGCCAACGCGGCCAACCACCTCGCCCCGGGCGGGGCGTTCGTCGTCGAGGCCTGGATCCCCGACATCGGAGCCTTCCGCGACCGGCGGCTGGTGCGTCAGCGCGTGGTGCGGCCGACGATCATGTCGATCGAGAGCGCTCGCCTCGAACCGGCGACGCAGATGATGCGCACGACCCAGGCCGTGCTGCGCAACGGCTCGGTCCGGCTGTACCACGCCAACCACCGCTACGCGTGGCCGGCCGAGCTGGACCTGATGGCTCGCCTCGCCGGGCTGCGGCTGGAGCAGCGCTGGGCCGACTGGACGAAGGCGCCGTTCCGTGACGACTCGATGACCCACGTGAGCGTGTACCGGGCGCCTGCCGCCGGCTGAGGCCGCGTGGCGGTCGCCGCCGCGCGCCTCGGCCCGCGCGTGGTCGCATCGCTGGGTGAGCTGCGGAACGGGCGCGTCAGCTCGCGCCGGCCTTCGCGGGCAGGGAGCGGGCGTAGCGCAGACCGATTCGCACCCACCCGGTGAGCTGGCGAGCCGTGCCGAGCGCTCCCGCGTCGACGAGGAGCCAGCCCCGTAGCGGCCGGCCCCGCATCTCCATCCGCTGGGCGCCGGGTCGCTCCAGCAGGCGGGTGGCATCGGCAGGGTCGATGCGGACCATCAGCCCGTCCTGGCCACTGTCCGCGACCGCCATGTTGCCGTCCACGAGGAACGCCAACCCGCCGAACATCCGGCGCTCGCTGATGCCGGGCTCGCCGGCCAGCACGGCCCGGACGCGCGCGCCGAGATCGGCCTCGCTCACCGCCGCCGCCGTCCGTCAGGCGCGTCCATCGCCCCAGACCTCGCGAGCCTTGGCGTACACGCCCTGGTCGTAGGAGAACTCCACCATGTTGCCGTCGGGGTCCCGGAGCATGCAGATGTAGCCGATCGGCGCCGGCAGCTCCTTCGGGGCCATCGCGAGGCAACCGGCCACCTGACCCCGCGCCGCGATGGCGTCGATGTCGGCATGCTCGGGCAGCTCGATGCCGAGGTGGGCGAAGGGGGCGAGCACCTCCCGGGGGAACGCCGCATACGGATCGGTGGCCGGCAGGAACTGCGACAGCACCAGGACGAAGGGCCGATCCGCCGAATCGGGTTGGCCGAGCCAGGCGCCGAAGCCGAAGTCGTCCTGGCGGCGGTCGAGCAGCTCGAGGGGCGTGAACGACCGGTACCACTCGATGGAGGCGTCGATGGATGCCACGCGCAGCGCGATGTGCGTCCAGCGCGCGGAGGTCGGGTGGTGCGCGAACGTCCGGGCCGGGGAGTCGGGCGCGCCCACGCACCGGACGTTACCGGCTGGCGCGCACCGGGACCGGGCCCCGCCCCCGGGCGGTCAGGAGACCTCGGCAGCGGCGCCGGCGAACTGCGAGTTGTAGAGCCGGGCGTAGGCCCCGCCGCTCGCCAGCAGCTCGGCGTGCGTGCCCTGCTCGACGATCTGGCCCTGCTCCATGACGAGGATGATGTCGGCCCCGCGGATCGTCGAGAGCCGGTGGGCGATGACGAAGCTGGTGCGATTGACCCGCAGCGCGTTCATCGCCTCCTGGATCTGCACCTCGGTCCGGGTGTCGACGGAGCTCGTGGCCTCGTCGAGGATCAGGATCGCCGGCTGGGCGAGGAAGGCGCGAGCGATCGTCAGCAGCTGCTTCTGGCCGGCGCTGATGTTGTCGCCCTCCTCGTTGATCAGCGTGTCGTAGCCGTCGGGCAGGTTGTGCACGAAGCGGTCCACGTACGTCGCCTTGGCCGCGGCGCGGATCTCCTCCTCGGTGGCGCCGGGCCGGCCATACGCGATGTTGTCGCGGATCGTCCCGCCGAACAGCCACGTGTCCTGCAGGACCATCCCCATGCGCGAGCGCAGCTCGCGTCGGTTCATGCTCGCGATGTCTCGGCCGTCGAGCGTGATGCGCCCGCCGTCGAGCTCGTAGAAGCGCATGATCAGGTTGACCAACGTGGTCTTGCCGGCGCCGGTCGGGCCGACGATGGCGACGGTCTGGCCCGGCTCCGCGACCAGCGACAGCCCCTCGATGAGGCGCACCTTCGGGTCGTAGGAGAACGTCACGTCCTCGAACGCGACCCGCCCGGCCACCGGCGCCGGCTGCGCGGGCATCGCCGGGTCGGGGGATTGCTCCTCGGCGTC
>DATMVL010000169.1:0-14700 GCA_035563175.1 Rhodoglobus sp.
AGGGTGCATCCCGGGGTGTCGGGCGGGATCTCCGCAGTTGCGTCGCCGGGCGACGGCTCCTCCACAGCGCGCGACCTCTCCCACGGCGTGAGACCGGCGGTGCCGGTCGGCCACGCGCATCCATGCTGTTCCGGATGCGGCTATGCGATCTCGGACACCTCACCCGGGCGACGGTGCAGCGCTCGCACCCCGAGCTCATGCGAGCGCTGCACGCCGGCGAGATCGTGCGCGCCGCGCGCGGCGTGTACGTGTGCGCGCATCTCGACGAGCTCGCGCAGCTCGCCGCCCGGACGCGCACGCGGATCGACTGCGTCTCGGCGCTCGAACGGAACGGGGTCTGGGCAGGCCAGGGCCCCAGGGGCACCCACCTCAGGGCGCGACCGCGACACCACGCCCACGCGCCCGCGACCCTGCACTGGGCGGCGGCACGCCCGACGGATGGTCTCGAGGTGCATCCGGAGGATGCGCTGCTGCAGGCGATGCGCTGCCTTCCGCCGGTGGACGCGCTCGCCGCCCTCGAGTCGGCGGTGCACACCGGCTACCTGGCCCGCATCCGGCTCGACGTCGTGCTGGCCGCCGCCCCGCAGTACCTGCTGCCCACCCTGTCGCTGTTCGACGGCGGCGGGCAGTCGGGGCTCGAGACCCACGTCAGGTGCGGCCTCATCGCCGCGGGCCACCGCGTGATCACGCAGGTGCGGGTGCCGGGCGTCAGCCCGCTCGACCTGCTCGTCGACGACGTGGTCGGCATCGAGACCGATGGCCGGCAGCACCACGCCGAGTCGTTCCTGCGCGACCGCACGAAGGACCTCGTGCTCGAGGGCTACGGCATCCGGGTGCTGCGGATCGGCGCGCGGCACGTCTTCGACGAGTGGCCCGACACCCTCGCGACCGTGCAGCGGATGGTGCGGGAAACTCGACGTCGACCGTACTGAGGGCCTACACAACTGCGGAGATCGGGGCCGACGCGCCGGCTCCGAACCCGCCATTACGGCGTGTCGGGAAGGATCTCCGCGGATCCGACCGCCGCGAGCGACTGCCGCGCGATCTCGAGCTCCTCCGCGGTGGGGATCACCAGCACGGCGACCGGCGCGTCGTCCGGGGAGATGCGCCGCGCATCCCTCGACTGCACCTCGTTGCGGTCGGGGTCGACCTGCACGCCCATGAACTCCAGCCCGCGCAGCACGCGGCGGCGCAGCAGCGAGTTGTTCTCGCCCACGCCGGCGGTGAAGACGATCGCGTCGAGCCCGCCGAGCTGCGCGGCGTACGCGCCGACATAGTGGCGGATGCGGTGGCGGTACACCGCGAGCGCCGCCTCGGCGACCTGGTCGCCCTCCGCCGCCGCCCGCTGCACATCGCGCATGTCGCCGTTGCCCGTGAGGCCCAGCAGCCCGCTGCGCCGGTTGAGCAGCGCGTCGATGTCGTCGACCGAGTGCCCGGCCCGCAGCAGCGCGACCACCGCGGCCGGATCGATGTCGCCCGAGCGGGTCCCCATGACCAGCCCCTGCAGCGGGGTCATCCCCATCGAGGTGTCGACCGAGCGGCCGCCGTCGACCGCGCACGCCGAGGCGCCGTTGCCGAGGTGCAGCACGATCGTCTTGAGCTCCTGCAGCGGGCGGCCGAGGAAGGCCGCAGCGCGCTCCGAGACGTACTTGTGCGAGGTGCCGTGGAAGCCGTAACGGCGGATGCCGTGCTCCTCGGCGAGACGCGGCTCGATGGCGTAGGTGTACGCCTCCGGCGGCATGGTCTGGTGGAACGCGGTGTCGAACACGGCCACCTGCGGCACGTCGGGCAGCGCCTCGCGTGCCGCGCGGATGCCCACCAGATTGGCCGGGTTGTGCAGCGGGGCGAGCACCGACAGCTCGTCGATGGCGCGGTCCACCTCGTCGTCGATGAGCGTGGGCCCGGTGAAGCGGGAGCCGCCGTGCACCACCCGGTGACCGACCGCCGCGATCGGGGACGTCAGGTCGATCGAGGCGAGTATCGCGTCGATGCCGGCCCGGTGATCCGGAACCTCACCCGCCTCGCCGATGCGCTCGACCGTGCCGCCCTCGAGCACCACCTCGTCGTCCATCCGCAGCAGCTGGTACTTGATCGACGAGGAGCCCGAGTTGAGCACCAGCACGACGGTCACGCGGCACCGCCCTGCGCTTGGATCGCGGTGATCGCGACCGTGTTGACGATGTCGCGCACCAGCGCGCCGCGCGAGAGGTCGTTGACCGGCTTGCGCAGACCCTGCAGCACCGGGCCGATCGCGACGGCACCGGAACTGCGCTGCACCGCCTTGTACGTGTTGTTGCCGGTGTTGAGGTCGGGGAAGATGAACACCGTCGCGCGGCCCGCCACCTGCGACTGCGGCATCTTCGTGCGGGCGACGGCGGCGTCGGCGGCCGCGTCGTACTGGATGGGCCCCTCGACGAGCAGGTCGGGTCGCCGCGAGCGCACCAGCTCCGTGGCCGCGCGCACCTTCTCGACATCGGCACCGGAGCCGGACTCTCCGGTCGAGTACGACAGCATCGCGATGCGCGGCTCGATGCCGAACTTCGCCGCGGTCTCGGCCGACGAGATCGCGATGTCGGCGAGCTGGTCCGAGGTGGGATCGGGCACGATGGCGCAGTCGCCGTAGACCAGCACCCGGTCGGCGAGCGCCATGAAGAACACGCTCGACACCACGTCGACGCCCTCGACCGTCTTCACGAACTGCAGCGCCGGCGTGATCGTGTGCGCCGTGGTGTGCGCGGCGCCGGAGACCATGCCGTCGGCGAGGCCGAGTTGCACCATCATGGTGCCGAAGTAGGAGACGTCGGTGACGATGTCGCGGGCATCCTCGACCGTGACGCCCTTGTGGGCGCGCAGCCGCGCGTACTCCTGTGCGAACCGCTCGACCAGCTCGGGATCGCGTGGGCTCAGCACGTCGGCGGCGGTCAGGTCGACGCCGAGCCCGGCGGCGCGGGCGCGCAGCTCCTGCTCGTCGCCGAGGATCGTCAGGTCGACCATGTTCCTGGCCAGCAGCGTGCCGGCGGCGAGCAGGATGCGGTCGTCGTCGCCCTCGGGCAGCACGATCCGCTTGCGCTCGGCCCGGGCCCGCTCCAGCAGCGTGTACTCGAACATGAGCGGGGTCACCGCGGTGGAGGTGCCCGCCCCCAGCGCCTGAAGGAGGGCGGGGGCATCCACGTGCCGCTCGAACAGGGCGAGCGCCGTGTCGACCTTGCGCTGCGAGTCGGCGGTGAGGCGGCCGCGGGTCTGCACGATGCGCTGCGCCGTCGGGTACGTGCCGAGGCCGGTCGCGATGATCGGCAGCGACTCGTCGAGCCCGGCGATGAGCCGGTCGATCACCGGCGAGAGCTCGAAGCCGCCGTTGAGCACGATGCCTGACAGCGACGGGAATGTGCCGGACGCGTGCGCGGTGAGCGCCGCGAGCACCATCTCGCTGCGGTCGCCCGGGATGATCACGACCGAGCCCTCGGTGAGGCGGGGCAGCACGTTCTCCATCGACATCGCGGCGATCACGACGTCGAGCGCCTCGCGACCGAGCAGCGCCGGGTCGCCCTTGAGCAGCTCCCCGTCGACGGCTCGCATGATCGCCTCCACGGTCGGCGCGACGAGCAGCCGGTCCTCCGGGATCGCCCAGGTCGGCACCTCGGCGTGGATCGCCTCGACGATCGGCTCGAGCGCCTCCGGGTCGGCGCGGTTCACCACGATGCCGAGCACGGAGGCGTGCGCCTCGTCGAGCTCGGGCAGCGCCAGCTCGACGATCTGCCGCAGCTCCTGCGGCGTACGCGGCCGGGTCTCGTCAGGCTCGCGACCGGTGAGGACGAGCAGGATGGGCGCGCCCAGGTTCGCCGCGATGCGCGCGTTCGTGGACAGCTCGGTGGGTGTCGCGACATCCGTGTAGTCGGAACCGACGATCACCACGGTGTCGCAGCGCCGCTCCACCGCCTTGTACCGGTCGACGATGCGCGCCATCGCCGCCTCGGGGTCGTCGTGCAGCTGCTCGTACGTGGTGCCGACCACCTCGTCGTAGTCGAGATCGACACCGTCATGCGCGAGCAGCAGCTCGAGCACGAAGTCGCGCTCGTCGGTCGATCGCGTCACCGGGCGGAACACGCCCACCCTCTCGACGCCGCGCAGCAGGGTGTCGAGCACCCCCAGCGCGATCGCGGACTTGCCGGAATGCCCCTCGACGGAGGTGATGTACACGGAGTGCGCCACATCCCCACCCTACGAGGGGCGGGTGGACGGCCGGTGGGGGTGGTGCCGGCGGGCGGCGGCGCGACAGAAAAGAGAAGACCCCCCGCGCACCCGCCAGAGCCCGGTTACCCTTGCTGCGTCTCCGCCCTGGGGGAGTTGGCCTGGATGGCGCCACGCGGGGAGCCGACTCCATTGTACGGCTATGATTCCTTCAGGTTCTCGACGGCTGTGCCGGAGGGGATCGCCCGGAGGATTCGCCTAGTGGCCTATGGCGCACGCTTGGAAAGCGTGTTGGGTGCAAGCCCTCGGGGGTTCGAATCCCCCATCCTCCGCCACACCAGGGTGCAAGCACAGCGCCCACAGCCGGGGTTCGAATCCCCCATCCTCCGCCACCAGGGTGCAAGCGCCGCACCCCTCAGCACGTGCCCCGAAGTGGTGCAACCGCGATATATCCACCCCTGATACGGTCGCAGAGGCGGCACCCCCGGCTCGGGCCCGGGTCACCCGCCGGCTGGCCACCACGGCAGCGGAGGGGGGAACCGTGGCGCGAGTCGCCGGCGACGCACGCACTCGGGCGCTGCATCTGCGCCCGAGGCGCACGCTGCTGCGCGACGGCCTCATCGCCGCCGCGCTCGTGATCGTCCCCGTGTTCGGCGTCGCCTACTGGCAGACCGCCGGCGAACCGACCCTGCCGCTGCTGATCGCCCTCAACGTCCTCGCGCTCGGCCTGGTCGGGGCCGCGGCCTGGCGCTACTTCGCGGTCGGCGTCTGGACCGACGCGGACAGCGTCTCGGAACGCGGCTTCGTCGCGATGCGCCGGCGCTTCCCGCGCTCCGAGATCACCGGCATCGTGCGTGCGCGCACGTTCGGGCACGCCGCCGAGCCCGTGCATCAGCTGTTCGTGATGGGCCGCGCCGACGCGGTGCTGGTGCGCATGCGCGGCCAGTTCTGGTCGTCGGTGAGCATGGATGCCCTCGCCGACGCCCTGGCCGTGCCCGTGACGGTGCTGCCGGATGTGCTGTCGACCCGCGAACTGGCGCTCGAGCGCCCGGCGCTCGTGTACTGGTTCGAGCGGAGCCGGCTGGCGGCCGCCGCCGCCCTCGCCATCTCCGGGCTCTGCGCCGCCGCAGCCGCCCTGGCGGCGATCGTGCTGTTCTCCTGATGCCGCTCAGCGGCGCTTGAGCGTGGAGAAGATGCCGCGCAGCACCTCGCGCACGACGGTCTGCCCGGTACGCGAGCCGAAGACGCCGTCGAGCGGGTTCGGCTCCTTCTTCGTGCGCGTGGTGGTGCGCGGTGCCGCTCGCGGCCGCTCCTTCCGCAACTCGCGCAGCGCCTTCTCGTATTCGCGCTGAGCCCGTTCGCGCTCGTCGGCGGCTGCCTCGGCCGCGGACGCCTGTGCGGCCGCGTTCATCTTGGCGGCGAGCAGCTCGCGGGCCGAGTCGCGCTCGATCGGGTCGCGGTAGGCGGCGATCAGGGGCGACGCGTCGACGACCTGCCGCATCCGCTCGGCCGGGGTCGGCGACATGGAGCCCTGTGGCGCGCGCAGCCGGGTCCAGGCCACCGGCGACGGGGCGCCGCGCTCGTTCATCACCGTGACGATCGCCTCGCCGGTGGCGAGCGTGGTCAGCACCTCGCCGAGGTCGTAGCCGGAGGTCGGGTACGTCGACACGGTCGCCTTGAGCGCCTTGGCGTCGTCGGGGGTGTGCGCACGCAGCTGGTGCTGCACACGGGAGCCGAGCTGGGCGAGCACGTCCCCGGGCACGTCCTTCGGCGTCTGCGTGACGAAGAACACGCCCACGCCCTTGGAGCGGATCAGCCGCACGGTCTGGGTGACGGACGCGAGGAAGTCCTTCGACGCATCCTTGAACAGCAGGTGCGCCTCGTCGAAGAAGAACACCAGCTTGGGCTTGTCCAGGTCGCCGACCTCGGGCAGGTCGTTGTACAGGTCGGCGAGCAGCCACATCAGGAACGTCGAGAACAGCGCGGGCTCGTCGTGCACGCCGGGGATCTCGAGCAGGCTGACCATGCCGCGCCCGTCGGCGGCGGAGCGCAGGAACACCGACGTGTCGATCTCGGGCTCGCCGAAGAAGCCGGCGGCGCCCTGGTCGGCGAACGTGATGAGCTCGCGCAGGATGACCCCGGCCGTGGCGCTGGAGAGCCCGCCGAGCGATCTGAGCTCGGGCTTGCCCTCGTCGGAGGTGAGCCACTGCAGCACCGACCGCAGGTCGTCGAGGTCGACCAACGGCAGCCCGGCCTGGTCGGCGTAGTGGAACACCAGGCCCAGGCTCGACTCCTGGGTGGCGTTGAGGCCGAGCACCTTCGACAGCAGCAGCGGTCCGAAGCTCGAGACGGTGGCCCTGATCGGCACGCCGGTGCCGAGCCCGCCGAGGGTGAAGAACTCGGTCGGCGCCGCTTCCGGCGTCCAGGGCTGACCGATGGATGCGGTGCGCTCGAGCAGCTTGCCGCTCGCCTCACCCGCGGTGGCGATGCCGCTGAGGTCGCCCTTGATGTCGGCGGCGAACACCGGCACGCCGGCGGCGGAGAGCTGCTCGGCCAGCACCTGCAGCGTCTTGGTCTTGCCCGTGCCGGTGGCGCCGGCGATGAGGCCGTGCCGGTTGACCATCGCGATCGGGATGCGGATCGGCACGTCGGCCCGCGGCCCGCCGTCGACGAGGGCGCCCATCTCGAGCGCGGGACCGTCGAAGGCGTAACCGGCCCGGATGGTGTCGATCTGCTCGGGCGTCAGGATGCCCGGCTCGACGTCCATCGCGGCCGCGGCGCGCTCGGCCGCGAGCGCCTCCTCAGCCTCCGCCAGCGCCTTGCGGGCGGCCTCGACCTGAGCCTGCGCGTCACTCATGGCGCCAGCCTATGGGAGCAGCACGACCTTGCCGCCGGGGTGGCCCTCGGCGAGGAACCGCAGCGCGTCGGCGGCCTGCTCGAGGGGGAAGGTGCGGGTGACCTCGACCCGGTAGCGCCCCTCTTCGGCGAGGCGCAGCAGCTCCGGTTTCGCGGCGCGGCGTATCGCGGTGCCGGGGTCGGCGCCCGGTCCGCCGCCGAGCGCGAGGAAGCCCTCCGCCTGCGCCCGCGGGAACGCGGCGATGGTGGCGATGCGCGCTCGATCCGCGACCAGGGCGAGGGAGACATCCACCGCCTCATCGGTGCCGACCGTGTCGAGCGCGACGTCCACGCCGTCCGGAGCCAGCGAGCGCACCCGATCCTCCAGCCCGTCGCCGTACTCGACCGGCTCGGCGCCGGACTCGCGCACCCGATCGGCGCTGTGCGCGCCCGCGGTGCCGATCACCCGGGCGCCGCGCAGCCGCGCGAGCTGCACGACCGCGGAGCCGACGCCTCCGGAGGCGCCGTGCACGAGCACCGTCTCGCCCTCGCGGACGCCGGTCGCCTCGAGCAGATGCCACGCCGTCGCGCCGACGAGCAGCAGCCCGGACGCCTCCTCGAACGACACGTCCGCCGGCTTCGGGTAGACCGTGCTCGCCGCGGCGATCACGTCGTCGGCGAAGCCGCCGCGGGCGCTGCTGACGATCACCTCGTCGCCGACGGAGATGCCCTCGACGCCCTCGCCGAGCGCGGTCACCAGACCGGAGACCTCCGTGCCCAGGCGCAGCGGCAGCTTCGACTCGTCGCGGCCGAACTCGCCGCGCAGCGTCTTGGCGTCGGCCGGGTTCACCCCGGCGGCGAGCACCGTCACGCGCACCTGGCCTGCACCCGGTTCGGGCAGCGGCACCTCCACCACCTCGAGCTGCTCGACCCCGCCGTACGCCCCGGCCTGCACCACGCGACTCATCCCGTCAGCCTAGGCCGCGGATAGGATGCCGGTGCCGCCGCGAAAGGACGTTGATGTCGCAGTTCGACCTGCCCCTCGAGACCCTCGTCGAGTACCGCCCGGAACGGCACGAACCCGTCGACTTCGACGCGTTCTGGGATGACACGATCGCCGAGGCCCGACGCCATCCGCTCGACGCGCGCTTCGTCGAGGTCGACGCCGGCTACCGGCAGCTGGTGACCGAGGACGTCACGTTCGCCGGCTTCGGCGGCCACCCGATCAAGGGCTGGATGCTGCGCCCCCGCGGCGTGGAGGGCCCGCTGCCGACGGTGGTCACCTTCATCGGCTACGGCGGGGGGCGCGGGCTCGTCGGCGAGTGGACCGCGCTGCCTTCGGCCGGCTTCGCACAGCTCGTCATGGACGTGCGCGGCCAGGGCGCCGGCCATCGCATCTCGAACACCGCCGATCCGGGCGTGAGCGGCCCGCACTTCGGCGGGTTCCTCACCATGGGCATCGAGGATCCGGCGAACTACTACTACCGCCGGTTGTTCACGGATGCTGTGCGCGCGGTCGAGGCCGCGCACGCGCATCCGTCGGTCGACCCGGCCCGCGTGGTGATCTCGGGCGGCAGCCAGGGTGGCGCGATCACGCTCGCGACGGCCGCGCTGACCGCGCGGCACCTGGAGGCGGTGCCGGCCGCGGCGATCGTCGACGTGCCGTTCCTGTCGCACCTCCGCCGGGCCATCCGGATCACGGATGCGCTGCCGTACGGCGAGCTGGTGCGGTTCCTGAAGACGCGGCGCACTCCGGAGGACGAGGTGTTCGCGACGCTCGACTACTTCGACGTCGTGAACTTCGCGGCCCGCGCGAGCATGCCGGCGTCGTTCTCGGTGGCGCTCATGGACGACGTGTGCCCGCCGTCGACGGTCTACGCGGCGTACAACCACTACGCCGGGGCCGACAAGCGCATCACCGTGTACCCGTTCAACCAGCACGAGGGCGGCGAGAAGCTGCGCGAGGTGGAGCATCTCGCCTTCGCGCGCGAGGTGCTCGGCTTCTAGCGCTCCTCGAGCCCCCACGCCTGACCGTATCCGCCCTCGGCGATCGGCCGCGCCATGAGCTCGAGGAACGGTTCGGCATCGAACGCCTCCGGCCCGAGCACGCCGGCGCCCGACCAGGTGCCGGCGGCGAGCAGCTCGAGCGCGACCACGGGGTTCAGCGCGGTCTGCCAGACCACGCACTGGCTCTCGTACTCCGCCATCGTCCACTCGTTGTCGCTGACGTGGTAGAGGTACACGGCGCGATCGGCGCCGTCCTTCCCCTTGCCGGTGACGTAGAGGCCCGCGCAGGTCTTGCCGGTCATCCGGGGACCGATGGCGGCGGGGTCGGGCAGCGCCGCCGCGACGACGTCGCGCGGAGCGACCTCGACCGGGCCGTTGGCCGAGCGGACCCGCAGCGGCGTCGTCTTGTCGAGCCCGAGCAGGTTGAGGGTCTTCAGCACGCCGATGAACTCGTCGCCCAGGCCGTACTTGAAGGTGACCCGCTTGGCGTCGAGGAAGCGCGGCATCAGCAGCACCTCCTCGTGCTCGACGTTGACGCACTCGACCGGGCCGATGCCCTCCGGGAAGTCGAACACCTCCGGCTCGCTGAACGGCTCGGTGGTGTACCAGCCGCGATCCTTCTCCCACACCACGGGCGGGTTGAGGCACTCCTCGATGGTGGTCCAGATGCTGAACGACGGCGCGAAGATCTCGTTGCCGGCCTCGTCGCGCACCACCAGGTTGGCGCCGTCGCGGGTGCCGAGCTCGTCGATCTCGCTGAACAGGTGGTCGGCGGCGTAGCGGGCGAACACGTCCGAGAGCCCGGGCTCGACGCCCATGCCCACCAGCGCCAGCCGGCCGGCGCGCTCCCAGTCGGGCGCCTGGGCGAACTGGTCGTCGCCGAGCTTCACCCCGGTCTGCGCGTACGGATCGGTGGGATGCGGTTCGCTGAGGCTCATCGCCATGTCGAGGTAGTCGGCGCCGGCCGCGAGGGCCCCGGCGAAGATGGTCGGCACGAACTTCGGCTCCACCGCGTTCATGACGTGGGTGGCGCCGTGCTCCCGGGCGACGGCGGCCACGTTCTCGGGATCGGAGGCGTCGATGCGGGCCGGCACGAACCGGCCGCGGTTCTCGTCGCGGCCGTCGAGCCAGGCGATGGTGCGTTCGGCCCGCGACAGGTCGTAGTCGCTGACGATCATCGTCTCGAAGAAGTCGCGCCGCGCGGCGATCTTGGCGATGGCGTCGCCCACACCGCCGGCGCCCACCAGGAGGATTCTCATGCTGCGACGCTAGCGGTCGGGGTCGGGGCGGCTCCACTCCGATCGCAGTTTCACGGCGAACGGCGCCCACACCAGGATCGCGACCGCGGCGCCGAGCAGCGCCCCGGCGACCGTGTCGGTGACCCAGTGCGCGCCGAGGTAGGTGCGGCTGAGCGCCATGAGCACCACGTAGAGTGCGCCGATCGCCCACACCCACCACCGCCAGGCGAGCAGCCCGAAGACGACCGCGAGGGTCGCCGCGTTCGCGGTGTGCCCGGACGGGAACGACCCGAAGTCGGCGGTCACGAGGATCTGCTCCGGACGAGCCCGGCCGAACAGCGACTTCAGCACCTGCACCAGCCCGGCGCTGACGGCCAGGGTCAGCACGAGGAACAGGGCCGACCAGGGCTTGCGCAGCATCACCAGCAGGATGCCGAGCCCCAGCGGCACCGCGAAGACGCTGAACCATCCCCCGCCGAGGAAGTTCATCAGCTGGGAGGGGATCTCCCACACGGGCCCGCGGTGCTCGACGATCTCGTCCATCCACTCCGCGTCCAACTCGAGCGGGGAGGTGCGCAGCGCGACCAGGGCGCCGAGCGCCAGGACGAGCAGGATGCCCACGCCCCCGCTCACCCACGGCCACCGTCGCGCGGCGCGGCGTTCGACCGGTGCGGGTTCGTGCGTGGTCATCGCACCACGTTATCCGCGGCGCGGCGGCACTTCCTCAGGTTGCGCATACCGTGCAGCGGCTCTATGCGCCCGCGGAGCCGGCTCATCCTGAGAACGTGCCGCTCGAGGCGGCGGCAGCGGGTGCGATCAGCGCGACAGCGGGGCGACCGTCCACGGCCGCACGACCAGCCAGAGCACGGCGAGGCCGACCACCGCGGTCGCGGCCATCACGCTGCCCATGGGCACCGCATCCTCGATGCCGAACAGGCCGACGAGCGGCGAGATCGCGCCCGCGAGCCCGAAGTTCAGGGCGCCGAGCAGCGATGCAGCGGTCGCCGCCTCGCCGCCGTGGTTCGCGAGCGCCAGCACCTGGTTCATGGGGAAGGTGGTGCCGCACGCGAAGATGAAGAACCACAGCGGCACCAGGATGCCGATCAGACCGACGTCGGCGAGGTCGAGCGCGACGATGGTCACCGCCGACGCGAGCATCAGGGTGAGGCTGCCCGCGAGGATCCACTGCGGGCCGATGAAGCGGGCCAGGAACGACGCCAGCTGCACGCCGGTGACGACCCCCAGCGAGTTCACCGCGAACAGCAGGCCGTACTGCTGGGGGTCGAAGTCGTAGACCTCCTGGAACAGGAACGACGACGCGGACAGGTACGCGAACAGGCCCGAGAACGTCATGCCGGCCATGATCGCGGCGCCGACGAAGACCCGGTCCGTGAACAGCGCCCGGTACCGCTGCCCGACCGTGCCGTGACCGGGGTCGCCGTGCCGCCGCTCGGGCGGCAGCGTCTCGACGATGAAGAACGCTGCGGCGAGCACGACGATGAGCCCGTAGGCGGCGAGGAACCAGAAGATGCCGCGCCACGGCATGAGCAGCAGCAGCTGCGAGCCGATGAGCGGGGCGAGGATGGGGGCGAGCCCGTTCACCAGCGCCAGCCGCGACAGCATCCGCACCAGCGGCAGCCCGCCGAACAGGTCGCGCACGATCGCCATCGAGACGACACCGCCGGCCGCGGCGCCCGCGCCCTGCAGCAGCCGGAACGCGAACAGCACCTCGATGTTCGGCGCGACGGCGACGCCGATGCTCGCGGCGACGTGCACGGTGGTGGCGAGGATGAGCGGCAGGCGCCGGCCGATGCGGTCGCTCCACGGGCCCACCAGCAGCTGCCCGACGGCGAAGCCCAGCGTGGTCGCCGTCAACGTGAGCTGGATGAGCGCCGTCGCGACGTCGAGATCGGTCTCGATCACCGGGAACGCCGGCAGGTACAGATCGATGGTGAACGGCCCGAGCGCGGTCAGCGCGCCGAGGACGAGGACGTAGACGAGGCGCTGCCGTGCCGACAGCGAGTCGCCCGGATGCACGACAGTGGTCACGAGCGTGTTTCTGAGAGTGGTGGAAACGAACGCGGCGACGCTGCCGTCGAATCGATTCTAGTGGGCCGCCCGACGGCGACCCGCCGCCCTCACAGCCCGGGGGTGCGGCGGGTGCTGATCACCTCGGCGAGCCAGTGCCCGCTGTCCTTGACGATGCGCTCCTGCGTCTCGTAGTCGACCCGCACGATGCCGAACCGCTTCGAGTAGCCGTAGCCCCACTCGAAGTTGTCCATCAGCGACCACACGAGGTAGCCGCGCAGGTCGACGCCCTGCGCGATGGCGCGGTGCGCGGCCGTGAAGTGCCGGTTCAGGTAGTCGATGCGGTCCGCATCCGGCACCCGGCCGTCCACCACCCGGTCGGGGAAGGCGGCGCCGTTCTCGGTGATCATGAGCGGCTGCTGCGGGAACTGCTCCTTGAGCGAGAGCAGCAGCTCCTCGAGGCCGTCGGGGGCGATGTTCCAGCCCATGTCGGTGAACGGGCCCTCCTGGGGCAG
Organism: Rhodoglobus sp.; assembly: GCA_035563175.1. GTDB lineage: Bacteria > Actinomycetota > Actinomycetes > Actinomycetales > Microbacteriaceae > Rhodoglobus. Next base: position 12,812 of record DATMVL010000169.1, read on the forward strand.
GAACTCGACGTCGCGGCTGCCCGGCCACGGCGACCCGCCCATGTCCTTGTGCCCGTCGTTGACGGTCTTGGCGCCGCGGCCGTCCCACATCCGCACCGTCACGGTGGAGTAGTAGTTGACGCCGAGCACGTCGATCGGCTGGTGGATCAGCTCGAGGTCGCCGGGGCGCACGAACTGCCAGTCGGTGACGGATGCGGTGTCCTCGAGCAGGTCGTCGTCGTAGCGGCCCAGCAGCATGGGGCTGGTGAACGCGCGGTTGGCGAGTGCGTCGATGCGGCGCCGCGCCTCGTCGTCGTCGCCGCGGATGACGTGGAAGTTCAGCGTCACCGAGGCGAGCGCCTTCGGCGCGTTGCGGCGGATCTCGGGGATCGCGAGCCCGTGCGCGAGGTTGAGGTGGTGCACCGCGGTGAGGGCGGCGGCACCGTCGGTGCGGCCCGGGGCGTGCGCGCCGGAGCCGTAGCCCAGGTAGGACGAGCACCACGGCTCGTTGAGCGTTGTCCAGGTGTGCACCCGGTCGCCGAGCGCCTCGGTGGTGAGCGCGGCGTACTCGGCGAAGCGGTAGGCGGTGTCGCGGTTGACCCAGCCGCCCGCATCCTCGAGGGTCTGCGGCAGATCCCAGTGGTAGAGCGTCGCGATCGGGGTGATGTCGCGCTCGAGCAGGCCGTCGACGAGGCGGCCGTAGAAGTCCAGGCCGGCCTGGTTGACCGGGCCGGAGCCGGTGGGCTGGATGCGCGGCCACGCGATCGAGAACCGGTACGCCTCGAGCCCGAGGCTCTTCATGAGGTCGAGGTCGGCCTCGAGGCGGTGGTAGTGGTCGTCGGCCACGTCACCGGTGTCGCCGTTCCAGGTCTTGCCCGGCGTGTGGCTGAACGTGTCCCAGATCGACGGCCCGCGGCCGTCCTCGCGGGCCGCGCCCTCGATCTGGTACGACGCCGTCGCCGAGCCGATGACGAAGTCGGGGGCGAATTCGAGTCCGCCGTCCCGGTAGTCGGGGTTGCCGCTGTCAGCCATGCGATCCAGCCTAGAGCCGCACCGAGACCGGTCCGTCCAACTCGAACTCCGCGCTCCGGCCCGCGTTCGCCACCCGGTACGTGCCGCGGACGCCCTCGACCGGCAGCCGGCCGGCGGCGTCCGTGCGCAGCGCCGTCGGCGGCATCCACCACTCGTCCTTGATGAGCGAGTGCAGCCGGTCGAACGACGGCTTGCGCGATCCGTCGGCGCGCACCAGGCCGACCGGCGCGTTCAGCCAGGCGCCGGCGTCGGTGAAGCCCCAGAGCACGATCGACTCCACGGCCGGATGCCCGAACAGCGCGCGGTAGTGCTCCTCCAGTTCGTCGGCCTGGCGGGCCTCGCCCTCGGGGGTGGAGGGCCACTCGTCCACGACGTGGTCGTTGAGGTCGACGATGTGCGGCGGCATGAGGTCGCCTGAGACGAGTGTGGTCTCGGTGAAGTGCAGCGGCAGCCCGAAGGTCGCGAAGCGGTCGGCGATCTCGAGCAGCTGCTCGGCACCTCGGAAGCCCTGGTGCATGTGCGTCTGGATGCCGATGGCGTCGATCGGGACGCCCGCCTCGAGCACCTCTTCGAGCACGCGTTCGTACGACTCGGACAGGTCGAAGTCGTTGATGAGCAGCGTCGCGTCCGGATCGGCGGCCCGGGCCTCCTCGAACGCCATCTTGATCACGCCCAGCCGGCCGCGCGCCACGGCGAGCGGCGTGATCGCGTTGTCGCCGTTGGCGAAGACCGGCATGATGACGGTCTCGTTGATGACATCCCACGCCGACAGCAGTCCGCGGAACTCCCCCGCGTCGCGGCGGATGCGTGCGCGCACCGCCGACTCGACGTCGTCGGGTGGCGCCCCGAGCAGCCAGTCCGGCGCGAGGGTGTGCCAC
>DATMVL010000170.1:0-7060 GCA_035563175.1 Rhodoglobus sp.
TGGTCTCCGACCGGGCGACCAGGCAGCCGGTGGGTCCGTCCGTGATCGGGCAGCTGAAGACCGAGCTGATGGCGCGTGGGCTGCTGCCGTTCGCCGCCGACAACCGCATCCACGTCGTGCCGCCGTGCATCATCACGCCCGACGAGGTCGCGCGGGCGCTGGCGATCTACGACGAGGCGTTCACGGCGGTGGGAATCGCCCGCTAGCCAGCACGAATGAGCTGCGGCGCGTAGAATCGATGACCGTGCAAAACCCCTGGTCCCTCTCGGTCATCGACCTGATCCACCGCCCCGGCGAGATGCGGGAGCGGCAGCTCGACGTGCCCACCGGCGAGGACATGGGCAACGCGGTCATCGGCGTGAAGGCCGGAACCGACGTGCACCTGGAGGTGCGGCTCGAGTCGCTGCACGACGGCGTCCTCGTCACCGGCGAGGCCGACACGGTCGCGCAGGGCGAGTGCGTGCGCTGCCTGACCGACATCGAGCAGCCGGTCGAGGTCGAATTCCAGGAGCTTTTCGCGTATTCTCCTGATGAAGCTTTCGACTACGAGGTTCACGACGACTCCGTCGATCTCGAGCCCGTGGTCAGGGATGCGGTGGTGCTGTCACTGCCGTTCCAGCCCGTGTGCCAGGACGATTGTCCGGGCCTGTGCCCCCAGTGCGGGGTGCGGCTGCTCGACAATCCGGGTCATGAGCATGAGGCTCCCACCGATCCGCGGTGGGGTGCTCTTGCCGGATTCGAGGTGGCGGGCGACACCGAGACGGTCTCCGAAGAAGAGAAGAGATAGAGCCATGGCAGTTCCCAAGCGCAAGATGTCGCGGGCCAGCACCCGCATGCGCCGCGCCCAGTGGAAGGCTGACGCCCCCACCCTGGTCAAGACGGTCGAGAACGGCAAGGTCACTTACAGCCTCCCGCACCGCGCCAAGGTGGTCGAGGACTCGGCCGGCACCCCCCTGTACCTGGAGTACAAGGGCCGCCGGGTCGCCGACGTCTGAGCCGTCGCCGGCCTCCGCCGGCGCTGAGCAGCTCCTCGAGAAGCTCGGGATCCGTCTGGACCCCGAGCTTCTCGGTCTTGCCCTGACCCACCGCTCGTACGCGTACGAGCACGGTGGCATCGCCCACAACGAGCGCCTCGAGTTCCTCGGCGACTCGATCCTCGGGCAGGCCGTGACGGTGCGGCTGTTCCACGACCACCCCGACGTCGACGAGGGTGAGCTCGCGAAGCGGCGGGCATCCCTGGTGTCGTCCGTCGCGCTGGCCGAGATCGCCCGGGGCATCGGTCTCGGCGAGCACCTGCGCCTCGGCCGCGGCGAGGAGCTCACCGGCGGCCGCGACAAATCGTCGATCCTCGCCGACACCGTCGAGGCCATCATCGGGGCGACCTACCTCGATCTCGGCGGCGACGTCGCCACCGACCTGGTGCTGCGCCTCGTCGAGCCGCTGATGGCCGACCCAACCCGCTTCGGTGCCGCCATGGACCCGAAGACGAGCCTGCAGGAGCTCTCGACGAGCCTCGGGCGCGGCATGCCCGCGTACACGGTCACCGACACCGGCCCCGACCACTCCAAGCGCTTCACCGCGACCGTGCTGGTCGGCGGCGAGGCGGTCGCCGAGGGTGAGGGCTCCAGCAAGAAGCAGGCCGAGATGGCGGCGGCGCTCACCGCGTGGACGCTGCTCTCCGGCCGGGCCTGAGCCGCTGTGCCCGAACTGCCGGAGGTCGAGACCGTGCGGCTGGGCCTCGCGCCCGCCGTGGACGGCGCGACCATCGCATCCGTCGAGGTCTTCGACGAGCGCTCGCTGCGCAGGCATGCCGGCGGCGCGTTCGAGCAGCGGCTGACCGGGCGGCGGATGTCCGAACCGCGTCGGCGGGGCAAGTTCCTGTGGGTGCCGCTGGACTCCACCGCCGCGGTACCCGAGGCGCTCGTGGTGCACCTCGGCATGTCCGGGCAGGTGCTGCTGCGCGAGCCCGGCGTCGAGGACCCCCGCACCCGCATCCGGCTGGAGCTCGAGCATCCGGTGCACGGGGAACTGCGGCTCAACTTCGTCGACCAGCGCATCTTCGGCTCGATGTCGATCGACGAGCTCGTGCCCACCGTCGACCACCCGGACGAGTTCGTGCCGTCGCAGGTGGCCCACATCGCCCGCGACCCGATGGACGAGCGCTTCGACGCCGCCCTGTTCCTGCGCCGCCTCGCCGCGAAGAACACCACCGTGAAACGCGCGCTGCTCGATCAGACGCTCGTCAGCGGCATCGGCAACATCTATGCGGACGAGGCGCTGTGGGCATCCCGCATCCACTACGACCAGCCCACCCGCGCCCTGTCGCGGCCGCGCGCGAAGACGCTGCTCGCCGAGGTGCGGCATGTGCTCGGCAAGGCGCTCGCCGAGGGCGGCACCAGTTTCGACCAGCAGTACCTCAATGTGAACGGGCAGTCGGGCTACTTCGCCCACTCGCTCAACGCGTACGGCCAGCAGGGTGAGCCCTGTCCGCGCTGCGGCACGCCGATCGTGCGCGAGCAGTTCATGAACCGGGGGTCGCACTTCTGCCCGAAGTGCCAGAGAGTCAGAGGGTGACCTTCAGCGACGCGTTCGTCGACGCGCCCCTGCCCGACGTGCCCGGCACCCGACGGCTCGACTACACGCACTTCACGGTGCTGCTCGACCCGGTGCGCCGGCTCGCTGCGCTCACCGCGGTGAACATCGACGGCGACGGCCTGCGCGACCTGCCGCGGCGCGGCGAGTGGTTCCTCGACGACCGGGTGCCGGAGTCCGAGCAGTGCGGCAACGAGCTGTACCGCGACAACGACCTCGACCGCGGGCATCTGGTGCGCCGCCGCGACCCCCAGTGGGGTCCGGATGCGGAGGCGGCCGGGCACGACACCTTCAGCTACGCGAACGCGGCCCCGCAGGCCGCCGACTTCAACCAGTCGAAGGAGTTGTGGCTCGGCCTCGAGGACCACGTTCTCGCCTACGCCGACGCGAACGACCACCGCGTGAGCGTCTTCACCGGCTGCGTGTTCGCGGAGGACGACCCGTCGTACCGGGGCGTGCTGGTTCCGCGGCGGTTCTGGAAGGTCGCCGCCTGGCGTTCATCGGAGGGGCTCGCGACGGCGGCGTTCGTGCTCGACCAGTCGACGATGCTCAAGCCCGCGATGACCCCGGTGCGGCCGGCGCCGCTCGGGCGGTTTCGCACGTTCCAGGTGCCGGTCGCCGAGGTGCAGCGGCTGACGGGCATCGACCTCGGGGTGCTCGAGGCCGCCGATGTGCTCGAGCCGGTGGCGGCGGCCAGACCCGTGGAGACGTGGCGGCGGCTGCGGTCGGCGGGGGACATCCGGCTGTAACCACCACTCGTGCCGAATGGCTGCGAGCGGGCGCTTCGCGGAGCCGTTTCGCACGAATCGGCCTGCCGCCCGCCGACACGAACACCGAAACGCGCGGCCGAGTGGTGTGAAAGTGCTCCGAGCCCGGGCCTGAAGCCGCAGTTCGGCACCACTCGCCGCGCCCGCGGGCGGCGACGTGCGCGAGATCGCGCAATTCGCGCTCGAGATGCGCGATATCGCACCACTCGCTACGGCGCCGCTCGAGCGCTAGTCCAGCACCTTCTTCCAGGCACCCTCGTACACGAGAGGCTCGAACCCGACCGCCTCGTTGACGGCGAGCATGTGCCGGTTCTCCTCGGCGTTGAAGGTGATCACCGACGGGTAGCCGGGATACTCGCGCTGCAGGTGGGCGAGGTTCGCGACCTTGAGCAGCATCCCGAGCCGGTGCCCGCGGTACGCGCGTCCGACGATGGTGTCCTCCTGCCCGACGGCACGGGCGCGGTCGGCGGGCACGTCGAGGGCGGTGAACCCGGCGATCCGGCCGGTCGGCACGTGCTCGACCGCAGCCATCAGCGATCGCCGCGGTGAGGCGACGTGCCGCTCCTCCTCCTCGAGCCAGCGCTCGGGCGTCCAGGGATCCTCGGCCTCCAACTCGGCACTCGGTGCGTCGGTGCCCATGCCGGTGGCGAGCTCTGCCAGGTCGGGCACGAACGCGGCGGGTGCTCGGTCGATCCAGGTGTGCACGCGCCAGTCGTCGCCCGACGCGGCCTGCGCGCGAGCGAGCTGCTCGTCGATGTCCGGCACCGGCAGCCCCAGGCGCGAGCCGCGCTCGACCTGCTCGAGCGTCCAGCCGCGGGCGGAGGCGAACCGCACCCCGGCATCCGCCGCCGGCACCGAGCCGACGCCGGTGGCGGGCACCACCCGCTCGCCCGCGGTCTCGACGGCCGCGAAGTACCCCTGCAGCGTCGTGCGACCGAGCTCGCGCGCGCCGGTGACGAGCGCGTCGTAGACGGCGGCGCCGATGCCGCGACCGCGGTACTCGGGAAGCACCTCGTTCAGCAGGTAGACCACGTCGGGGGCACCCTCGGTGGGCCATTCGAGCACGCCCCGCGCCACCACGCGGTCGTCGGCCACGGCGACGAACAGCCGCTTCGGCTGGTACGGGTCGCTCCAGTTGGGCAGCAGCTCCTCGGCAGGCACCGGACCGATCTCCGGACCGTAGATGGCCTCCTGCACGATGTTGCGCACCTCGACGGCGGCGCGGAATCCCGCCATCGCCGGATCGTCGACCGACGTCGGCACGGGCAGTTCTTCGATGCGGTGCATCACAGGTCCTTCCTCCAGGCGCTCTCGTTGCCGATCGGCACGAAGCCGACCGCTTCGTTCACGTCGAGCATGTGCCGGTTGTCCTCCGCGTTGAAGGTCGTGACCGACGGATGCCCGGGCCGTTGCCGCGCGAGGTGATCGAGGTTGCCGACCTTCAGCAGCATGCCGAGCCCGTGCCCTCGATGTTCGCGGAGCACCAGTGTCGCGTACTGCGCCGCCGCGCGTTCCGGCTGCCGAGGCACTGAAATCACGCTGAAACCCACGAGGGTGCCGGTGGGCCGGTGCACCACCCCGGCGGTGAGTCGTTCGCGCGGGTCGAACCGCTCGTTGCGGTCGTCGGCGGCGCGGATGCGGTCGGCGTCCCAGACGTCCTCGGGCTCCTCGAGCCCGGCCGTCGGCGCGTCGGTGCTCATCCGAGTGCCGAGCACCGCCAGGTCGTCCACCCACCGTTCGGGGGTGCGGCCGATCCACTCGACGAGCTCGTAGTCGTCGCCGCTGCGCTCGGTGGCGGCGACGAGCCGTTCCGCGAGGTCGGGTACCGGCAGGGGCAGCCGGCTGAGCCGTTCCACCTGCTCGAGGCGATACCCGCGCCGCTGCAGGAACCCGATGGCCGGGTCGTCGGATCGGACGGAGCCGTAGCCGGTGGGCGCCGACAGCCGGGGCCCGGGTGCCTCGGGGATCGGCACGTAGACGAGCGCCTTCGACTTCGCGTCGTCGCGGGCGAGCTGCTCGACCGCATCGGCGAGGGCGCCGCCGATGCCGCGGTCGCGGTGCCCGGGCAGCACGTCCACGGTCAGCCACGCCGAGTCGGCGCCGTCACCGAGCGTGGTCTCGTAGACAGCGCGGGCGACGACCTCGCCGTCGACCCTGGCGGCGAGCATCCGCCGCGGCTGCCGCTCGCTGTGGAACCAGGTGAGCTCCTCGGCGGGCTCGTAGGCGATCTCCTCGGTGCCGTAGCCGATCGCCTCGACGGCGTTGCCGATCTCGATGCAGCGTACGTAGTCGGCGGCGTCGGCATCGCCGACATCGGTGGGGATGACGATCTCGTCGATCGTGAACGCCGGCATCGTGGCTCCTGGGTCGGGGTGGGCAGCCGACCAGGCTCCCGCGCAGGCAGCACGGTGTCAAGACGCGGGAAGGGCGCCCCCCGCAGGAGACGCCCTTCCCGGTGAAGCGGTGGAGCCGTGGATCACATCGGGGGCATGAGCACCGAGTCGATGAGGTACACGGTCGCGTTGGCGGTCTTCACGCCACCGCAGATGACCGACGAGTCGTTCACCATGATGGAGTCGCCGCTGCCGGTGACGGTGAGCTCGGCGCCGTTGACCGTGGCGAAGGAGCCCTCGATCTCGTCCGGCGTCATCTGACCCGGCAGCACGTGGTACGTCAGGATGCTGGTGAGCAGCGCGGCGTTCTCCGGCAGCTTCAGCGACTCGACGGTGGCCGGGTCGAGCTTGGCGAACGCGTCGTCGACCGGCGCGAAGACGGTGAACTCGCTGCCGTTCAGCGTGTCGACCAGGTCGACGTCGGGGTTCAGGCCACCGGACACCGCAGCGGTGAGGGTGGTGAGGATCGGGTTGTTGCTCGCGGCGACGGCCACGGGGTCGAGCGACATGCCCTCGACCGATCCGGCACCATCCGGCACGGCCTCGGCGTAGGCGGCGCAGCCCGAGCCGACGAGGTCCGCGGCCGGGTCGGCCATGGGGGCCTCCTCGGTCATCGAGGGGCTGGGCTCCGTGGTCGGCTCGGCGGAACCGGTGCTGGGCGAACATGCGGCGAGACCGAAGGTCGCCATGGCTGCGAGGCCGAGCACGGCGAGCGTGCGGGGCTTGCGAAGTGTGGACATGGAATCTCCCTGCTGTGATTGGCGGCTGTGCCGGTCGGCGCCCTGCGGTGTCGACAGGAGGGGTTTCGGCACCCTGCCCCGAATCGGTGGGCCGGAGCCCGAGATCGAGATGGCGGCAGTCGCAATGCGGCTCGGTGACGAATGCTGCGGAGGACTTCCACCCGCGAGGAGACGACGGTGCCGCACCGCACCCCACGCCGCCTGATCCCGGCCGCGATCGCCGGCCTGGTCGCCGCCGCGTCGCTGCTCGGCGTCGCCGAGCTGCTCGCCCTGCTGGTCGAGCGCCGGGCGAGCCCGATCCTCGCGGTGAGCGCGTTCGTCGTCGACGTCGTGCCGCGCCCGCTGAAGGAGTTCGCGATCACCACGTTCGGCGACGCCGACAAGGTCGTGCTGCTGCTGAGCGTCGGCGCCGCCGCGGTCGTGGGGGCCGCGCTCGCCGGCGTTCTGGAACTGCTGCGCCGTCCCTTCGGGGCCGTGCTGCTGGCGCTGGCGGGCGTCGCGGCCACCGCGGCCACGGCGACCCGGGCGGGGGTGCTGCCGGTGGTCGCCGCCATCCCGCCCGCCGTCG
>DATMVL010000171.1:0-5078 GCA_035563175.1 Rhodoglobus sp.
CGATCTGCTCGTCGATCTCGTCGCGATGATCGATGATCCCGTCGACGATCTCGCGGGCATACAGCCAGGAGGCCTCGCGCGCGGGTTCGCTGGCGGCGCGCTTGGCCTCAGCGGCGAGCGTCACGGCGATGTCATCGCCGCGCACGTCCGAGGAGAACAGGATGTCGAGGGCGCGCTTGCGCGCCTTGGTTCGAGCGCTCACGCGTCAGTTCACGCGACCGAGGTAGTCGCCCGTGCGGGTGTCGACCTTGACCTTGGTGCCGGTCTCGAGGAACAGCGGCACCTGGATCTGATAGCCGGTCTCGACGGTGGCGGGCTTGGTGCCGGCCGACGATCGGTCGCCCTGCAGGCCCGGCTCGGTGTAGGTGATCTCGAGCACCACGGAGGCGGGCAGCTCGACGTAGAGGGGCTCGCCGTTGTGCAGAGCGATGGTGACGGTCTGGTTCTCGAGCATGAAGTTCGCGGCGTCGCCGACCTGGCCGGCGGGCACCGTGATCTGGTCGTAGGTGTCGAGGTCCATGAACACGAAGCCGTCGCCGTCGCGGTACAGGTACTGGAAGTCGCTGCGGTCGATGGTCTCGATCTCGATCTTCGCGCCGGCGTTGAACGTGCGGTCGACGACCTTGCCGGTCATCACGTTCTTCGCCTTGGTGCGCACGAACGCGCCGCCCTTGCCGGGCTTGACGTGCTGGAACTCGATGACGCTCCAGAGCTGGCCGTCGATGTTCATCACGACGCCGTTGCGGATGTCGGCGGTGCTTGCCATGGCAGGTGTCCGTTCTCGTGGGAAAGCCAGCGACCGAGTCTACCGGAGGCGCGGTCTAGCCGAGCCGCCGCCGCACCAGGTCGAGCGCCAGCCGGTAGGAGTCGAAGCCGAAGCCTGCGATCACCCCGGTCGCGACGGCCGAGATGACGCTGCGGTGCCGGAACTCCTCGCGCGCGTGCGGGTTGCTCAGGTGCACCTCGACCAGCAGCAGGCCGGCCTTGGGAACGAGCGCGGCGGCGTCGCGCAGGGCGTACGAGTAGTGCGTGAACGCGGCGGGGTTCAGGATGACCGGCAGACCCGCGTCGACCGCCTCGTGCAGCCAGCCGATCAGCTCGGCCTCGTCGTTGGTCTGCCGCACGTCGACGCCCTCGCCGAGCTCGGCGCGCAGGTCGTCGAGGGAACCGGTGCCGTAGACGTCGGGCTCGCGGGTGCCCAGCCGGTTCAGATTCGGTCCGTTGAGCACGAGCACGGTGGTCACGGGCACGAGCGTAGCGCGCAGCGGCTCGCGCTCAGGCTCGCGACTCGACGGCGAGCAGCGCGCCGAAGCCGATCAGCACGCCGCCGGTGACGCGGTCGATCCAGCGGCGCACGGCATCCGTCGACAGCCACCGCCGGAACGCGTGGGCACCCGCGATGAGGGCGGCGAACCAGATGGCGGTCTCGACCACGTGCACCAGGGCGAGCAGCAGGCCCATGCCGAGCGGGCCGGCGCCGTCCGGGATGAACTGCGGGATGAGCGCGATGTAGAACACGCCGACCTTGGGGTTCAGCAGGTTGGTGAGCAGGCCGCGCGCGAACGCCGCGGGCAGCGACCCCGCCGGCCGAGGGTCGCTCTCGGCGTGCGCCGTGCGGCGGAAGCTGCCGACCAGCATCCGGATGCCGAGGTACGCCAGGTAGACCGCGCCGACGAGCTTCAGCGCGGTGAACGCCCACTCGGAGGCGAGCAGCAGCGCGCTCGCCCCGGCGCCGGCCGCGGCGCCCCACACCAGTGCGCCGGTGTTGATACCGGCGCCGGTCGCGATGGCGGCGCCCCGGCCCTCGGTGAGCGCCGAACGCAGCACGAGGGTGCTGTCGAGGCCCGGGGTGATCGTCAGCAGCGCCGCCACGACCGCGAAGCCGAGCAGCGCCTCCGCGAAGGTCACACCCCGACCTCCTGGTAGGCGGCGAACAGCAGCGGCTCCTCGGGCCCGGCGAGCGTGGTGACCCGGCCGACGTCCTCGAGCACGATGAAGCGCAGCATGCCGGCGCGCGCCTTCTTGTCGCGCTGCATCGTCGCCAGCAGCGTCTGCCAGCGGCCGATCGGGTAGTCGACCGGCAGGGTCAGCGAGGTGAGGATGCTGCGGTGCCGGTCGACGACGGCGTCCGGCAGCGATCCGGCGAGCCGGCCGAGCTCCGCCGCGAACACCATGCCGACGGCGACGGCGGCGCCGTGCCGCCAGCGGTAGCGCTCCGCGTGCTCGATGGCGTGGCCCAGCGTGTGGCCGTAGTTGAGGATCTCGCGCAGGCCCGACTCCTTGAAGTCCTCGCTCACCACGCGGGCCTTCAGGCCGATGGAGAGCTCGACCACGCGCCGGAACTCGTCGCTCGTGGGGTCGGTGACCCGGTCGACGTCGGCCTCGATGAGGTCGAGGATCTCGGGCTCGCCGATGAACCCGCACTTCACGATCTCGGCGAAGCCGGCGAGGATCTCGTTGCGCGGCAGCGTGTCGAGCACGTCGAGGTCGCAGATCACCGCGGCGGGCGCATAGAACGAGCCGACCAGGTTCTTGCCCTCGGCCGTGTTGATGCCGGTCTTGCCGCCGACCGCGGCGTCGACCATGCCGGCGACGCTGGTCGGCACCTGCACCAGTCGCACACCGCGCAGCCAGGTCGCGGCGACGAAGCCGGCCAGGTCGGTCGTCGCTCCCCCGCCGAAGCCGATCACGGCATCCGTCCTGGTGAAGTCGGTCTGCCCCATGATCTGCCAGCAGAACGCCGCCACCTCGACCCGCTTGGCGTCCTCGGCGTCGGGCACCTCGGCGAGCAGCACCTCGAAGCGGCCCTGCAGCGCCTCGCGCAGCGCGTCCGCCTTCGCACCCAGGGTCGGCGGATGCACGATCAGCACCTTCGCGACGCGGGCGCCGAGCGCGGCGGTCACCGCGTCCACGAGGATGCCCCGCCCGACCAGCACGTCGTACGGGTCGGTGCCGGTGACGGGGATGACGGTGGTCTCGGTCATGCGGTGCTCTCCAGCCACTCGACGATCTGCTGCGCGACGCGGTCCAGCGGTTGCGACGACGTGTCGATGGTGAGGCCTGCGAGCCGGTCGTAGATCGGCTGCCGCGCCGCGACCAGCCGCGCCCACGCCTCGGGGTCGCTCGACAGCGGGCGCTTCGGATCGGTGACGCGCAGCGCCGCGGCCTCCGGGGTCATCGTGAGCTGCACCACTCGGCGGCCGGCGAGATCGGCCTGTGTGCCGGGATCGAGCACGGCGCCGCCGCCGAGCGAGACCACGGCCCGCTCCGCCAGGGCGCGCTGCACCGCCGCCCGCTCCAGGGCGCGGAAATGCGGTTCGCCGTGCTCGGCGAAGATGCCGGCGATGGGGCCGTGCTCGGCGACGATCGTCTTGTCGGTGTCGATGACCGACAGCTCGAGCCGCCGTGCGACGCGCTTCGCGGTGCGGGTCTTGCCGGCGCCCGGGGCGCCGATCAGCACCACCACGGCGCCGTCGTCAGTCACCGGTGGCCCGGGCGGTGGTCAGCGCCTCCGGGATGGCGGCGAGGTAGGCATCGAGGTTGCGACGCGTCTCGGCGACCGCGTCGCCGCCGAACTTCTCCAGCACCGCGTCGGCGAGCACCAGGGCGACCATCGCCTCGGCCACGACGCCCGCGGCGGGCACGGCGCAGACGTCGGAGCGCTGGTGGTGCGCCTCGGCGACGTCGCCGGTCGCGACGTCGATGGTGCGCAGGGCGTGCGGCACGGTGGAGATCGGCTTCATCGCGGCGCTGACCCGCAGCACGGTGCCGGTGGTCATGCCGCCCTCGGTGCCGCCGGCGCGATCGGTGAGCCGCTCGATGCCGTCGGCGCCGGCGACCAGCTCGTCGTGCGCGGCCGAGCCGCGCCGGGCCGCGGTGGCAAAGCCGTCGCCGACCTCGACGCCCTTGATGGCCTGAATGCCCATGAGGGCGGCGGCGAGGCGTGCGTCGAGTCGACGGTCCCAGTGCACGTACGAGCCGAGCCCGGGCGGGACGTTGTACGCCAGCACCTCGACCACGCCGCCGAGCGTGTCGCCGTCGTCGTGCGCACGGTCCACCTCCGCCACCATCGCCTGCGAGGTGGTGGCGTTGAAGCAGCGCAGCGGGTCGGCGTCGAGCGCCGCGACGTCGGCCGGCCGCGGCAGCGGCGACCCGTCGGGTACCCGCACGGTGCCCACGGCGAGGGTGTGGCTGACGAGCCGGATGCCCAGCTCGCCGAGGAAGGCACGGGCGACCGCACCCAGCGCCACCCGGGCGGCGGTCTCGCGGGCGGAGGCCCGCTCGAGCACGTTCCGCGCCTCCGGGAAGTCGTACTTCTGCATGCCCACCAGGTCGGCGTGCCCGGGGCGGGGCCGGGTCAGCGGCGCGCCGCGGCCCTTCGGCAGCGTCTCCGGGTCGACCGGCGTGGCGCTCATCACGTCCACCCAGCGCGGCCACTCGGTGTTGCCGATCCGCAGTGCGACGGGGCTGCCCATCGTCAGCCCGAAGCGGATGCCCCCGCTGATGGTGAGCTCGTCCTCCTCGAACTTCTGGCGGGCCCCACGACCGTAGCCGAGCTTGCGGCGCTGCAGGTCGGCCTGGATGTCCTCCGGCGACACGGGCACGCCGGCGGGCATCCCCTCGAGGATGGCGACCAGCTCCGGCCCGTGCGACTCTCCGGCCGTCAACCAACGCAGCATGGCGACAATCCTCCCAGACGTTCTAGAGGGCGGCGCGCATCGCGGCGAGCACCGCGGCCTCGTCGGCCAACGGCATCCGCGGATTCCCGTGCAGGAACACCCGCAGCTGCCCCACCGCCTGGTGCACGAGCAGATCGAACCCCGACAGCACCGGCGCCCGCCACGACGCGGCGAGCGGCGTCGGCCACGGGTCGTACGCGACGTCGAACAGCACCGCGCTGCCGCGCACCTCGTCGCGCAGACGCGGGACCTCAGCACCCCCCGGCACCGTGCTGATCACGGCGGACGGCGCGTCGGCCGGCGTCTCCTGCGTTCCCGCGACGTGCACGCGCACGCCGACACGCTCGCCGAGCGGCACGAGCGGCGCGGCGTTCGCGGGCGTGCGTGCGATCACGGTTG
>DATMVL010000172.1:0-8250 GCA_035563175.1 Rhodoglobus sp.
CTCTCGCTGGGCGGGGAGCAGTCCGGCCACGTCATCATGACGCAGCACGCGACGACCGGCGACGGTATCCTCACCGGCCTGCAGGTGGCGGCCGAGATGGTGCGGACGGGCCGCACGCTCGCCGACCTCGGCATCGCGCACGACGGCGACGCCGACCGGTGTCTCGCGGTCGACGCGGCCGGCGAGGTCGTCGACGGCGACCGCATCATGGCGATCCTCGCGGTCTCGATGTCGCAGCGCGGGCTGCTGGCCGAGAACACCCTCGTCGCCACCGTGATGAGCAACCTCGGTCTGCACCGCGCCATGGGCGACCACGGCATCCGGGTGCTGCAGACCGCGGTCGGCGACCGCTACGTGCTCGAGGCGCTCGACCAGCATGGGCTGTCGTTGGGCGGGGAGCAGTCGGGGCACGTCATCATGACGCAGCACGCGACGACCGGCGACGGCATCCTCACCGGTCTGCAGCTCGCTGCTGAGATCGCGCGCACCGGCCGCACGCTGGCGGAGCTGGCGAGCGTGATGACCGTGTACCCGCAGGTGCTGGTCAACGTGCGCGGCGTGGACCGCGAGCGGCTCGACGGCGACGAGGCCATCGCGGCCGCGGTGCGGGCCGTCACGGAGCGGCTCGGCGACGCCGGCCGCGTGCTGCTGCGGCCATCCGGTACCGAGCCCATGGTGCGCGTGATGGTGGAGGCCGAGGAGCAGGCGGTGGCGGAGGCCCACGCCGAGGAGCTCGCGGGCATCGTGCGGGAGCGCCTGGCGGTCTGATGCGGGACCGTCAGGTCTTGCGCGGCAGCACCGACGAGACCGTCAGGTCTTGCGCAGCAGCACCGACGACACCGCGTGGTCGGCGCCCTTGCGCAGCACCAGGGACGCCCGCGGCCGGGTGGGCAGGATGTTCTGCACCAGGTTCGGCTGATTGATCGCCGCCCAGATGGACCGGGCCCGGTCGCGCGCCTCCTGCTCGCTGAGCGACGCGAACCGGTGGAAGTACGACTTCGGGTCGGTGAACGCCGAGCGCTGCAGGCGCAGGAAGCGCTCCTCATACCAGCGGGCGATGTCGGCGGTACGGGCGTCGACGTAGACGGTGAAGTCGAACAGGTCGCTCACCGCGAGGCTTCGGCCCGGGGCGCTCGGCTGCAGCACGTTGAGGCCCTCGACGATGAGCACGTCCGGTGCGTTCACCACGATCTCGGCGTCGGGCACGATGTCGTAGACGAGATGGGAGTAGAACGGAGCGCGCACCTCGGGGGCGCCGCTCTTCACCTGGCTCACGAAGCGCAGCAGCGCCCGTCGGTCGTACGACTCGGGGAAGCCCTTCCGCTGCATGAGGCCCCGCCGTTCGAGCTCGGCGTTGGGGAACAGGAACCCGTCGGTGGTGACCAGCTCCACGCGCGGGGTGCCCTCCCAGCGGCGCAGCAGCTCGCGCAGCAGGCGCGCGATGGTCGACTTGCCGACCGCGACCGAGCCCGCCACCCCGATCACGAACGGCGTGATCGAGCCGCGGTCGCCGAGGAAGTCGGAGGTCGCGGCGTGCAGGCGCTGCGCCCCCTCCGCGTACAGGTTCAGCAGCCGGCTGAGCGGCAGGTACACCTGCTCAACCTCGGTGAGATCGAGCTCGTCGCCGAGCCCGCGCAGCTCCACGATCTCGGTCGGCGTGAGCGGGGCGCGCATGGTCGGTGCCAGCGCGGCCCAGTCGGCGCGGTCGAATTCGAGGAACGGCGAGACGTGGCCGTGCTGCGTGACCGGGTCCGACATCCCGATCAGCCTAGGCCAACTAGAATCGGCGCTCATGTGCGGAATCGTGGGATACGTCGGCGACGGCAGCAGCCTCGAGGTGCTGCTGGGCGGTCTGAAGCGGCTGGAGTACCGCGGGTACGACTCCGCGGGTGTCGCCGTGCTCGGCGGCGACGGCGCCCTCGGCACCGCGAAGAAGGCCGGCAAGCTGCAGATGCTGGTCGACGAGCTCGACGCGCGCCCGATCGCCGACGGCACCACCGGCATCGGCCACACCCGCTGGGCGACCCACGGCGGCCCCACCGACCGCAACGCGCACCCGCATCTCGGCGACGACGGCCGGCTGGCGCTCATCCACAACGGCATCATCGAGAACTTCGCCGAGCTGAAGCAGGAGCTGCAGGATGCCGGCGAGACCTTCCAGAGCGAGACCGACACCGAGGTGGCGGCCCTCCTCGTCGGCCGCGCGTACCGCGAGACCGGCGACCTGACCGCCGCCATGCTGAGTGTGGTGAACCGCCTTGAGGGCGCGTTCACCCTGCTCGCCATGCACCAGGACCAGCCCGGCGTCGTCGTCGGCGCCCGCCGCAACTCACCCCTGGTCATCGGCCTCGGCGAGGGCGCGAACTTCCTCGGCTCCGACGTCGCCGCGTTCGTCGAGTTCACCCGCCGCGCCGTCGCGATCGGGCAGGACCAGCTCGTCACGATCCGCCCCGACTCGGTCGAGGTCGTCGACTTCGCCGGGCAGCCCGTCGAGACGAACGAGTTCGAGGTCGCGTGGGACGTCTCCGCCGCCGAGAAGGGCGGCTGGTCGAGCTTCATGGCGAAGGAGATCAGCGAGGAGCCGGAGGCGGTCGCCAACACCATCCTCGGCCGCGTGCACGACGGCGAGGTGCGCCTGAGCGAGCTCGACCCGATCGGCGACGAGGTGCTGCGCGGCATCGACCGCATCGTCGTCGTGGCGTGCGGCACCGCCGCCTACGCGGGTCAGCTCGGCAAGTACGCGCTCGAGCAGTGGGCGCGGGTGCCCGTCGACGTGGAGCTGTCGCACGAGTTCCGCTACCGCGACCCGATCCTCAACGACCGCACGCTCGTGGTCTCGATCAGCCAGTCCGGCGAGACGATGGACACCCTGCGGGCGGTGCAGCACGCGGTCGCCGAGGGCGCGAGGGTGCTCTCGGTCTGCAACACCCAGGGGGCGAGCATCCCGCGCGAATCGCACGCGGTGCTCTACACGCATGCCGGCCCGGAGGTCGCGGTCGCCTCGACGAAGGCGTTCGTCGCCCAGGTCACCGCGCTGTACCTGCTCGGCCTGCACCTGGCGCGGGTGCGCGGCACCATCGACGCCGCGGTCGCCGCCGAGGCCGTCGCCGAGCTGCAGACCGTGCCGGAGAAGATCGCCGAGGTGCTGCCCTCCGACGCCGAGATCAAGCAGCTGGCCCGCTGGATGACCGAGGTGCAGTCGGTGCTCTTCCTCGGCCGCCACGTCGGCTTCCCGGTCGCGATGGAGGGTGCGCTCAAGCTCAAGGAGCTCGCCTACATCCACTCCGAGGGCTTCGCCGCCGGCGAGCTCAAGCACGGGCCGATCGCGCTCATCGAACCCGGGCAGGCGGTCTTCGTGATCGTGCCGAGCCCGCGCGACCCGCGGTCGCTGCACGCCAAGGTGGTCTCGAACATCCAGGAGATCCGCGCCCGCGGCGCTCGCGTGATCGCCATCGCCGAGAAGGGCGACGCCGCGGTGCTGCCGTTCGCCGACGAGGTCATCCCCATCCCGCTCGCCGGCCCGCTGTTCGAGCCGCTGCTGGCCGTCGTGCCGCTGCACATCTTCGCCATGGAGCTCGCCGCCGCGAAGGGCCTCGACGTCGACCAGCCGCGGAACCTGGCGAAGTCGGTCACTGTTGAATAAGCGCACGGTGGAGTGACCCGGTGATCGTCGGCATCGGGGTCGACGTGGTCGACATCGCGCGCTTCCAGCGCGGTCTCGAGCGCACCCCGGCGCTGATCGACCGTCTGTTCGCCCAGAGCGAACGGATGCGGGACGGGCAGCCGATGCCGCTGCGGTCGCTCGCCGGCCGGTTCGCCGCGAAGGAGGCGCTGATCAAGGCGCTCGGCGACTCCGAGGGCGTGCAATGGCACGACATGCGCGTCGTCAACGACCCGCTCGGCAACCCCTCGTTCGAGCTCGCCGCGTCCACCGCGGCGATCGCCGAGGCCCGCGGCATCACCGACATCCACCTCTCCATGAGCCACGACGCCGGGGTCGCGATCGCCTACGTCGTCGCGGAGGCCCGCTGATGCGCCGCGCCGTCATCGACCTCGGCGCGATCCGCCACAACGTCGGCGTGCTGCGCGGCCAGGTGGGCCCGGGGGTCGACGCGATGGTGGTGGTGAAGGCGAACGGGTACGGTCACGGTGCGGTACCGGTGGCGCGGGCCGCGCTGGAGGCCGGCGCGAGCTGGCTGGGCGTCGTCGACCTGCCCGAGGCGCTCGAGCTGCGAGCGGCGGGCGTCGGCGCCCCGATCCTCACCTGGATGCACGACCCGGCCGGCGACCTCTCCGCCGCCGTCGAGCACGGCATCGATCTCGGCGTCAGCTCCACCGACCAGCTCCGGACGGTGCCGCGCGGCGCTGTTGTGCAACTGAAGCTCGACACCGGGCTGGGTCGCAACGGCGCGCCGCCGACCGAGTGGCCGGCCTTCCTGGACGCGGCGGCGGCAGCCGAGCGCGCCGGCCGGGTGCGGATCCGCGGGGTGTGGAGCCACCTCGCCGGGGTCGACGACGAGGTGCAGGTCGCCGCGTTCACCGCCGGCCTCGACGCTGCGCGCGCCGCCGGGCTCGACCCGGAGCTCACGCACCTGGCGGCCAGCGCCGCCGCGCAGACTCTGCCGAGCGCCCGCTTCTCACTCGTCCGGCTGGGGATCGCGACCTACGGCCTCGGCGGATCGGCGCTGCCGCTGCGCCCGGCCATGACGCTGGAGGGCACGGTCATCTCCGCCAAGCGGGTCGCCGCCGGCACCGGCGTCTCCTACGGGCACGACCATGTCACCGCCCGGGAGACCACGCTGGCGCTCGTGCCGCTCGGCTACGGCGACGGCATCCCACGCCACGCCTCCGGTCGCGGGCCGGTGCGCATCGGCGACCGCACCTTCACCGTCGCGGGACGGGTCGCCATGGACCAGGTCGTCCTCGACGTCGGCGACGTGCCCGTGCGGGTCGGGGACCGCGCCGTGCTGTTCGGCGATCCCGCCACCGGGGCGCCCGGCGCCGGCGACTGGGCCGAGGCGGCCGGCACCATCGACTACGAGATCGTCACGCGCATCGGCCCTCGTGTGCCGCGGGAGTACCTCGATGCGCATTGAGACCGCGGAGCAGATGGAGCAGCTGGGCGCCCGGCTCGCCGCCGAGCTGCGCGCCGGCGACCTCGTGCTGCTGAACGGCGAGCTCGGAGCGGGCAAGACGACGCTCACGCGCGGCCTCGGCGCGGCGCTCGGGGTGCGCGGCGCCGTCACCAGCCCCACCTTCGTGCTGGCGAGGACGCACCCCCGCGAGGGCGGCGCACCGCTGGTGCACGTCGACGCGTACCGGATCGGCAGCGCGCTCGAGCTTGACGACCTCGACATCGACTTCCCGGCATCCATCGTCGTCGTCGAGTGGGCGCGCGACATGCTGGAGGGCGTCGCCGACCAGTGGCTGCAGATCGACATCGTGCGGCCGGCCGGCGGCGACCCCGACGACGAGGACGCCCCGCGCGTGGTCACCCTGACCGCGAACGGCGACCGGTGGAAGGAGTGGGTGGATGCTGCTGGCGATTGACACCTCCGCGGGCACGAGCGTGGCCCTCGTCGACCCGGAAAGCGGCATCGTCGCGCAGGCCGACTCGGATGACCCGCGCGGCCATGCCGAGCGCATCGGGAGCTTCATCGAGCGTGTGCTCGATGGCGGCCCGGTGCTGACCGGCGTCGTCGTCGGCATGGGCCCCGGGCCGTTCACCGGGCTGCGGGTCGGCATCGCCGCCGCCCGCGCCTTCGCGTTCGGCCGCGGCGTGCCGGTGCTGCCGCTGGTCAGCCATGACGCGCTGGCCTGGGGCATCGAGGAGCCCGTGCTCGTCACCACCGACGCCCGCCGGCGCGAGGTGTTCTGGTCGGCGTACGACGGGCTCGACGCCGACCGCATCCCGGTACGCGTCGAGGGGCCGTCGCTCGCGAAGGCGCTCGCGCCGTCCGCACGGCGCCGCATCGACGCGCTCTCGGTCTCGGCCGGCGACCTCGGGCTGCTCGCCGCGGCGCTGCTGCGCGCCGGTCGGCCCTTCGCCGCCGACGAGCCCCTCTACCTGCGCTCGCCGGACGTCACGCCCTCCGCCGGACCGAAGCGGGTGACCGGATGACGTGGCAGCTCCGCCGGGCGACTCCCGACGACCTCGACGCGATCATGACCCTCGAGACCCCGATCTTCGCGCCCGACGACTGGTCGCGCGACATCATGGCGGCCGAGCTCGGGAACCGGAACGGCGTGTACCTGGTCGCGTTCCGGCCGGAGACGCCGGACGCGATCGAGGCGTACGCGGGGCTGCGCGCGCCGGTCGGCGGCGAGCAGGCGGACATCCAGACCATCGCGGTCGCGCCCACCGCGCGGCGGCAGGGCCTCGGTCGCGTGCTCATGCTGCAGCTCGTCGAGCAGGCCCGGCAGCGCGGCGCCCGCGAGGTGCTCCTCGAGGTGCGCGCCGACAACCCCGGCGCGCAGGCCCTGTACGAGTCGCTCGGCTTCGAGCGCATCGCCACCCGCGCCCGCTACTACCGCGGCGGCATCGACGCCGAGATCATGCGGCTGCGCATCCCCGAACCGGAGGTGAGGCCGGCATGACCGCAGGACCGCTGGTGCTGGGCATCGAGACCAGCTGCGACGAGACCGGTGTCGGCATCGTGCGCGGCCGCGAGCTGCTCGCCAACGTGATCGCATCGTCGATGGACGAGCACGCCCGCTACGGCGGCGTCGTGCCCGAGGTGGCCGCCCGCGCCCACCTCGAGGCGCTGCAGCCGACGCTGCAGGCCGCCCTCGACGAGGCCGGGGTCGCACTCGCCGACCTCGACGCCATCGCCGTGACCAGCGGACCCGGTCTCGCCGGCGCGCTCATGGTGGGCGTCGGCGCGGCGAAGGCGCTGGCGCTCTCGCTCGGCACCCCGCTGTACGCGGTCAACCACCTGGTCGGGCACGTGGGGGTCGACGTGCTCGACTCCGACCCGCTCGAATACCCCACCATCGCGCTGCTCGTCTCCGGCGGGCACACCTCGCTGCTGCTGGTTCGCGACCTGGTGGGCGACGTCGAGCTGCTCGGCGAGACCATCGACGACGCGGCCGGGGAGGCGTTCGACAAGGTGGCCCGACTGCTCGGCCTGCTCTACCCGGGCGGGCCCGAGATCGACCGAGCCGCAGAAGGCGGCGACCCGCAGGCGATCCGCTTCCCCCGCGGGCTCAGCCTGCCGAAGGATCTCGAGCGGCACCGGTACGACTTCTCGTTCTCCGGGCTCAAGACCGCGGTGGCCCGGTGGGTGGAGCGGGCGCAGGATGCCGGCGAGCCGGTGCCCGTCGCGGATGTCGCGGCGAGCTTCCGCGAGGCGGTCGCCGACGTGCTGCTCACCAAGGCCCTCGCCGCCTGCCGCGATCACGGCGTGCCCCGGCTGCTGCTGGGCGGCGGCGTGGTCGCCAACGCCCGCATCCGGCAGCTCGCCCAGGAGCGGTGCGCCGAGGCCGGCGTCGCCCTGCGCATCCCGCCGCTGAAGCTGTGCACCGACAACGGCGCGATGATCGCGGCGCTCGGCGCCCAGCTGGTGGAGGCCGGGCACCGGCCGTCGGGCCTGGGATTCGGCGCGGACTCGACGCTGCCGGTCACCAGCATCCAGGCGTAACACGCCGACCCGCGCCGTTGACACTCCCTCGAACCCGCTGGGAGCATGTCCCGGAGCCTACGTCCCCGATCAAGGAGCAGCCATGACCACGCCCGACCCCACCCCGAACACGACGCCCGGCACGCCGCCGCCCGCCGCGCCGGGCGCGACCTCGCAGCCGTACGCCTCGCCGACGCCGCCGCCGAACGCGCAGCAGCCCTACTCGCAGCCGACCGCTCCGGCGGGGCAGACCAACGTGCTGGCCATCATCGCGCTCATCGCGGCGTTCGTGGTCGCGCCCGTCGGCATCATCCTCGGCTTCATCGCCCGCAACCAGATCAAGACCAGCGGCGAGGGCGGCGACGGCCTCGCGAAGGCGGGAATCATCATCGGCATCGTGTTCACGGTGCTCGGTCTGCTCGGCATCATCCTGTCGGTCGTGCTGCCGCTGATCTTCTTCGCGAGCATCCCGGCCTACGGCTACTGATCCGCACCGACGGACGTCACGGCGGCGAGCGGCTCCGGCTGCTCGCCGCCGTCGTCGCCCGGCGGTAGGGTCGGGGCATGGCTCAGGAGAACGACGTCCCGCCGGTCCCGACCCCGCCCGCCGCCGGCGCGGTCCCGCCCGTGG
>DATMVL010000173.1:0-19407 GCA_035563175.1 Rhodoglobus sp.
GTCGGGTTGGACCCCCTTGCAAGGCCGTCCAACCCGGCCGAAGAGGGTCCCCGCCGAGAACCTCTCGCCGACGAGCCCCGCACGGACGACGCAGGGGCCGCCCCTTGTGGGAGCGGCCCCGGTTCGTGTGCGCCTCTCGCGCCCGGACCCCCTACGGCCCGGTCGGCCCCGGTTCGAAGGGGGTCCGACCGCGCCGAGCTGGAGCTAGGCGGGAAGGGCGGGTCAGCGCGCGGCGCTGCCCTCGGTGTAGCCCTCGTCCTGCTGCTTCCACGCGAACAGGGCGCGCAGCTGCTTGCCGGTCGCCTCGATCGGGTGCTGCGCCTCCTTCTCGCGCAGCTCGAGGAACTCGGGGGCGCCCGCATCCTGATCCGCGATGAAGCGCTCGGCGAACGCGCCCGACTGGATGTCGGCGAGCACCGCCTGCATGTTCTCCTTCACGTGCGGGTCGATCACGCGCGGACCCGAGACGTAGTCGCCGTACTCGGCGGTGTCGGAGATCGACCAGCGCTGCTTGGCGATGCCGCCCTCCCACATGAGGTCGACGATGAGCTTCAGCTCGTGCAGCACCTCGAAGTAGGCGATCTCCGGCTGGTAGCCGGCCTCGGTGAGGGTCTCGAAGCCGTACTGCACCAGGTGCGACATGCCGCCGCAGAGCACGGCCTGCTCGCCGAACAGGTCGGTCTCGGTCTCCTCGGTGAAGGTCGTCTTGATGACGCCGGCCCGGGTGCCGCCGATCGCCTTCGCGTACGACTTGGCGGTGTCCCAGGCGGTGCCGGATGCGTCGCGCTCGACCGCGATGATGTCCGGGATGCCGCGGCCGGCCACGTACTCGCGGCGCACCGTGTGGCCGGGCGCCTTCGGCGCGACCAGGATCACGTCGACGCCCTCGGGCGCGTCGATGTAGCCGAAGCGGATGTTGAAGCCGTGGGCGAAGGCCAGCGTCTTGCCGGCGCTCAGGCGGTCGCGGATGCTGTCGGCGTAGATGCCGCGCTGGTGCTGGTCGGGCGCGAGGATCATGATGAGGTCGGCCCACTCGGTGGCGTCGGCGACGTTCTTCACCTCGAAGCCGTCCTCCTGCGCCTTCGGGGCCGACTTCGAGCCGTCCTTGAGCGCGATCACGACCTCGACGCCGGAGTCGCGGAGGTTCTGCGCGTGCGCGTGACCCTGCGAGCCGTAGCCGACGATGGCGACCTTCTTGCCCTGGATGATCGACAGGTCGGCGTCCTGGTCGTAGATGATCTCTGCAGCCACTGTGCTAGTCCTGCTCGCCGGTCCCTGCCCGGCGAGCCCGCTCCGCGCGACGTACATGCCGCCGCGCTTCGCTGGCCTTTCTTGTCTCGTTGGGGTGATTCGGTTGATGTTCGCCGGAAGGCGGAGTTCTAGTTCTTGAAGACGCGCTCGGTGATGGACTTCGGTCCGCGGCCGATGGCGAGGAGGCCAGACTGCGCGATCTCCTTGATGCCGTACGGCTCGAGGACGCGCAGGAAGGCCTGGATCTTGCCGCTGTCGCCGGTGGTCTCGATCACCAGGGCATCCGTCGCGACGTCGACGACGCGCGCCCGGAACAGGTTCACGGCCTCGAGGATCTGCGAGCGGGTGGTGTTGTCGACGCGCACCTTGATGAGCAGGTGCTCGCGGGTGACCGACTGGCCGGGGTCCAGCTCGACGATCTTGATCACGTTGACCAGCTTGTTCAGCTGCTTGGTGACCTGCTCGAGCGGGGAGGCTTCCACGTCCACCACCACGGTGATGCGCGAGAGGCCCTCGATCTCGCTCTTGCCCACGGCGAGCGACTCGATGTTGTAGCCGCGCCGGGCGAAGAGTCCGGCGACGCGGGTCAGCAGACCCGGCTTGTCCTCGACGAGGAGGGAGAGAACGTGGCTCATCGCGGATTACTCCTCATCCCAGTCGGGGGCGTGGTCGCGGGCGTACTGCACCTGCGAGTTGCCGACGCCCTGCGGCACCATCGGCCACACCATCGCGTCGCGGCTGACGATGAAGTCGATCACAACCGGGCGGTCGTTGGTCTCGAGCGCGAGCTTGATCGCGGGCTCGATCTCCTCCTCCTTGGTGACGCGGATCGCGAGGCAGCCGTACGCCTCCGCCAGCTTCACGAAGTCGGGGACCATCTTGGTGTCGATGCCCGTGTTCAGGTCGGTGAACGAGTGCCGGCCCTCGTAGAACAGGGTCTGCCACTGGCGCACCATGCCGAGCGAGGAGTTGTTGATGATCGCGACCTTGATCGGTATCTCGTTGATCGTGCAGGTGGCCAGCTCCTGATTGGTCATCTGGAAGCAGCCGTCGCCGTCGATCGCCCACACCACGCGGTCGGGGTTCGCGACCTTCGCGCCCATCGCCGCCGGCACCGCGTAGCCCATGGTGCCCGCGCCGCCGGAGTTCAGCCACGAGTGCGGTCGCTCGTACCGGATGAACTGCGCCGCCCACATCTGGTGCTGGCCGACGCCGGCCGCGTAGATCGCCTCCGGCCCGCTCATACGGCCGATGGTCTCGATCACGTGCTGGGGCGCCAGGATGCCGTCATCAAGGTCCGTGTACCCGAGCGGGTACTGCGTACGCAGCGTCTCGAGCCGCTTCCACCACGCGGCGTAGCTCGGCTTGCGGGTCGCGGCGATGTCCCCGAACGCGCTCGTCAGGTCGACGATGACGTCCTTCGCGTCACCCACGATCGGCACGTCGGCGAAGCGGATCTTGCCGATCTCGGCCGGGTCGATGTCGACGTGCACGACCTTGGCGTTCGGCGCGAACTCGCTCGGCTTGCCGGTGACGCGGTCGTCGAAGCGGGCGCCGAGCGAGACGATGAGGTCCGACTCCTGCAGCGCGAGCACGGCGGGCACGGTGCCGTGCATGCCGGGCATCCCGAGGTTCAGCGGGTTGGAGTCCGGGAAGGCGCCGCGCGCCATGAGCGTGGTCACGACCGGGGCGCCGACGGTGTTCGCGAGCTCCAGCAGCTCGGCGGAGGCACCGGCGCGCACCACGCCGCCGCCGACGTAGAACACCGGGCGCTCCGACTCCACCAGCAGCTGCGCGGCCGAGACGACCTGCTTTCCGTGCGCCTTGACGACCGGGCGGTAGCCGGGCAGCTCGACCTTGGGCGGCCACACGAACGGCGCGCTGTTCTGCTGCGCGTCCTTGGTGACGTCGACGAGCACCGGGCCGGGGCGGCCGGTGGTCGCGATCTGGTGCGCCGCCGCCAGGGTGGCCGGGATGTCCTCGGGCCTGGTGACCAGGAACGAGTGCTTGGTGATCGGCATGGTGATGCCGACGATGTCGATCTCCTGGAACGCGTCGGAGCCCATGAGGTGCGAGAACACCTGGCCGGTGATCGCGATCATCGGCACGGAGTCCATGTGGGCGTCTGCGATGGCGGTGACCAGGTTGGTGGCGCCGGGGCCGGAGGTGGCGATGGCGACGCCCACCTTGCCGGTGGAGGCCGCGTACCCCTCGGCCGCATGACCGGCGCCCTGCTCGTGCCGCACCAGGATGTGGCGCACGGCCGTGGAGGCCATGAGCTCGTCGTAGAACGGCATGATGGCGCCGCCCGGCAGACCGAACACGTCGGTGACGCCGAGCAGCTCGAGGGATCGGAGGATGGCGCCGGAGCCGGTGAGGATCTCGGGCGTGGTGCTTCTCGGCCGCGGGGCCGTGTCCGTGGACATGTCTGTTCCTTTGAGCGTGATCTCTTCGACGAGGATGCGGGCCTCAGCCCGTGACCGCTCCCACCGCGGCCGAGTGCACGAGCCGCGAGTACTTCGCGAGCACGCCACGCGTGTAGCGGGGAGGAAGCGGAGCCCAGCCGTCACGGCGGGCTGCCAGCTCGTCCGCATCGACCAGTAGGTCGAGGGTCCGAGCGGCGATATCGACCCGTATCAGATCACCATCGCGCACGAAGGCGATAGGACCTGCGTCCACCGCCTCGGGTGCCATGTGGCCGATGCACAGGCCGGTTGTGCCGCCTGAGAATCGTCCGTCCGTCAAGAGTAGTACATCGCGTCCGAGGCCGGCGCCCTTGATGGCGGCGGTGATGGCGAGCATCTCGCGCATGCCGGGGCCGCCCTTGGGGCCCTCGTACCGGATGACCACGACGTCGCCGGCCTGGATGCGGCCGGCGGTCAGGGCATCCATCGCCGCACGCTCGCGCTCGAACACCCGGGCGGGGCCCTCGAACACGGCGACGTCGAAGCCGGCGGTCTTGACGACGGCGCCCTCGGGGGCGAGCGAGCCCTTGAGGATGGTGAGGCCGCCGGTGGCGTGGATGGGGTCGTCGAGCGTGCGCAGCACCTGCCCGTCGAGCGGGTCGGGGTTCAGCTCGGCGAGGTTCTCGGCGACGGTCTTGCCGGTGACGGTGAGGCAGTCGCCGTGGATGAGGCCGGCGTCGAGCAGGGCCTTCATCAGCACCGGGATGCCGCCGTGCCGGTCGACGTCGTTCATCACGTACTTGCCGAACGGCTTGAGATCGCCGATGTGCGGCACCCGGTCGCCGATGCGGTTGAAGTCGTCCAGCGTCAGCTCGACCTCGGCCTCGTGGGCGATGGCGAGCAGGTGCAGCACGATGTTCGTGGAGCCGCCGAGGGCCATGCCGACGGCGATGGCGTTCTCGAACGCCTCCTTGGTGAGGATGTCGCGCACGGTCTGGCCACGCTCGAGCATGCCGACGACGGCCTCGCCGGAGCGGTGCGCGTAGTAGTCGCGGCGAGCGGATGCGGCGGCCGGCGATGCGGACCCGGGCAGCGACAGCCCCAGGGCCTCCGCCACGCTCGCCATGGTGTTCGCGGTGTACATGCCACCGCACGCGCCCTCGCCGGGTGCGAAGTTGCACTCGATGCGCTTGGCGTCCTCGGCGCTCATCTTGCCGGCCTTGACGGCGCCGACCGCCTCGAACGAGTCGATGATCGTGATGTCCTTCTCGGTGCCGTCCGAGAGCTTCACCCAGCCGGGCGCGATGGAGCCGGCGTAGAGGAAGACCGAGGCGAGGTCGAGGCGGGCCGCGGCCATGAGCATCCCGGGGATCGACTTGTCGCAGCCGGCGAGCAGCACCGATCCGTCGAGGCGCTCGGCCTGCATGACGGTCTCGACGCTGTCGGCGATGACCTCACGCGAGACCAGGGAGAAGTGCATGCCCTCGTGACCCATCGAGATGCCGTCCGAGACGCTGACGGTGCCGAACTGCAGGGGGTACCCGCCGCCGGAGTGCACACCCTCCTTCGCGGCCTGCGCGAGCCGGTCGAGCGAGAGGTTGCACGGCGTGATCTCGTTCCACGAGCTCGCGATGCCGATCTGCGGCTTGTCCCAGTCCTCGTCGCCCATGCCGACGGCACGCAGCATCCCGCGTGAGGTCATCGCCTCGATGCCGTCGGTGACGGTGCGGGAGCGGGGCTTGATATCGGGAGCGGGCGACGTCGCCGGATCAGGGGTCTGAGCCATGGTGACAGGGTAGTCCGCGGCTCGGTGCGATGCCGACGATGCGCGGACGTCCTACTTCCCGTCGCCCTGCCGGGTCATGTCCTGGTCGCTCTCGACCGCCACCTCCGAGGCGCGGTCGATCACGTCGTCGAGCTCGTCGGTGACCAGCTGGTCGGCACGGAAGTTGCCGGTGCGGTACCCGGCGCGGCCGACCATGTGGGCGGAGATCGGCGCGGTGAGCATCTGCAGCAGCAGCACCGGTGCGAGCGCGAGGAGGGTCGCCCAGCTGCGGTTGCTGAGGGCGATCGCGGCGAGGATGCAGATCAGCCCGAAGATCTGCGGCTTCGTGCCGGCGTGCAGCCGGGCGAGCGCATCCGGGAACCGCAGAAGGCCGACTCCGGCGGCGACCGAGAGCAGCGCCCCGAGCACCAGCAGCACCCCGGCGGCGGCGTCGAGCATGTCGTCCCAGTTCATGTCCGGTCCTGCTTCGAGACGTAGCGTGCGACGGCGATGCTGGAGAAGATCGCCACCGCCGCGATGACGAGCATCACCGGGATCGTGGTGGTGTGCCGATTGACCGCCGCCTCGGCGCCGAGCACGAGGATCATCGTGGTCAGCAGCACGTCGGAGGCGATCATCCGATCGAGCAGCGTCGGCCCCCGCACGATGCGGACGAGCACCAGCACGGCGGTGACCGCCAGCAGCGCCCCGGCCACCCAGGCCGCGATCCCGAGCACGTTCATCCGTTCACCAGCTCCAGCTCGTCGCGCGACCCGAACGCGCGGATGAGCGACCGCTCGACCGACAGCACGTGCTGCCGCTGCCGTTCGACCTGCTCCTCATCGTCGACGCCGAGCACGTGCAGGTACAGGATCGACCGTTCGCGGTCGACGTCGATCACCACCGACCCGGGGATCAGCGACACCGCGATGGCGGTCGCGGTCGTGATGATGTCGGTCAGGCTCACCAGGTCGACCGCGACGACCGCGTTGCGGGCCGGCGGTCCGGGCCGCACCGCCCGCCAGGCGACCTGGAACGAGGCGGTGACCAGTTCGCCGGCGAACCGGGCGGCGAAGGCGAGGAACCAGAGGATGTTGAAGCGGCCCGAGAGCTCCACCGCCGGCAGGTAGAACGCGCGCGTGACGAACACGGCGAGCAGCACGCCGCTCAGCAGGGCGAGCCAGCTCAGCGAGCCCCACAGCAGCATCCACAGGGCGACGAGCCCGACCAGCAGCGGCAGCTGATCCCAGAGGCGGCGCAGCATGTCACTCATCCTGCGCCTCCCCGAACACCGTGCCGACGTAGAAGTCCGGCCCCTCCAGGTTCGCGCCCGCGCGACTGCTCAGGTCGACCAGCGGCCCGGCGAAGACGGTGAGCGCGAGGCTCGCGACGACCATGCCGACCGTCGAGGCGATCATGAGCTTCGGCAGCCGGCGCGCGGGGTCGTTCTCCTCCGCCTGCTCGGCGTCGTCGGCGGGCCGCCAGAACACCAGGTTCCAGACCCGGATGAGCGCGTACAGCGTCAGCAGCGACACCAGCGCGCCCGCGCCGATCAGCACGTACCCGAGCCCGCTCCCCTGCTCGGCGGTCGCCTCGAAGAGGGCGAGCTTGCCGATGAATCCCGAGAACGGCGGGATGCCGCCCAGATTCAGGGCGGGCACGAAGAACAGGATCGCGACGAGGGGGGCTGCGGCGAGCATCCCGCCCAGCCTGCGGATGGACGTGCTGCCCCCGCGGCGCTCGATCAGCCCGGCGGCGAGGAACAGCGTGGTCTGCACCACGATGTGGTGGACGATGTAGTAGATCGCGGCGGCGGTGCCGGCGGGCGTGCCGAGCGAGACGCCGAGGATCATGTACCCGATGTGGCTGACGAGCGTGAACGACAGCAGCCGCTTGATGTCGCTCTGCGCGACCGCACCGAGCACGCCGACGACCATGGTGAGCAGGGCGACGATCATCAGGGCGGGGTTGAGCTCCGGGCCCGGGAACAGCACGGTCTCGGTGCGGATGATCGCGTACACGCCCACCTTGGTGAGCAGGCCCGCGAACACGGCGGTGACCGGCGCGGGCGCGGTCGGGTACGAGTCCGGCAACCAGAACGACAGCGGGAACACGGCCGCTTTGATGCCGAAGCCGATGAGCAGCATCACGTGCAGGATGATCTGCACATCGACCGGCAGCTCGCCGATGCGCTGCGAGATCTGCGCGATGTTCACCGTGCCGACCGCGCCGTAGATCATCGCGATCGAGGCGAGGAAGAACATCGACGAGACCAGGCTCACGATGATGTACGTCGTACCCGCCCGGATGCGCGCCTGCGTGCCGCTGAGCGTGATGAGCACGTAGCTGGCCACCAGCAGGATCTCGAACCCGACGTAGAGGTTGAACAGGTCTCCCGCGATGAACGCGGTGAACACGCCCGCCGCCAGGATCAGGTAGGTCGGGTGGTAGATGGAGACCGGGGTCTCCTCGTCGCCGTCGGCGAGACCCTGCCCCACCGAGAACACCAGCACCGCGAGCAGCACGAGCGCCGACACCACGATCATCAAGGCCGACAGCCGGTCCACCAGCAGCACGATGCCGAACGGCGCCGCCCATCCGCCGACCTCCATGACCAGCGGGCCCTGGGTGTCGACGATGACGGTGAGCGCCACGCCGATGCCGAGCACCGCCGTGAGGCCCAGGATGGCGATGATGCGCTGGGCCTTCGGCGAGCGGCCCAGCACCAGGGCCCCCGCCGCCGACAGCAGCGGCACGAGCACGACGAGCGGCACGAGCGCGGTCATGCCCGCTCCCCCTTCGTCGCCTGGTGGCCCTCGTCGTGGCGCTCGAACTCGGTGTCCGAGGCGGCGAGCTCCGGCTCCTCCTCGGGCAGCGCATCCTCGCCGGTGCGCATCGCCACGTCGGCCTCGTCGTCGGTGAGCCGGTCCGCCTTCGCGAGCCGCCACGAGCGGTAGATGAGCGCCAGCAGGAACGCCGAGACGCCGAACGTGATGACGATGGCGGTGAGGATGAGGGCCTGGGGCAGCGGGTCGAGCATCTCGTCCGGGCTCACGCCGTCGGTGACGATCGGGGCCTCGCCCGCGGCTCCGGCCATGATGAGCACCAGCAGGTTGACGGCGTTGCCGATCAGCAGGAACCCGAGCAGCACCCGGGTCACACTGCGCTCCAGCAGCAGGTAGATGCCGCAGGCGAACAGCACCGCCATGGCGATCAGCAGCACGAGCGAGACGGTCATGTCGCCGCCTCCCGCTGCTGCGCGTCCTCTTCCTCGTCCTCGTCGACCTTCGCGCCGAGGCTGCGCAGCACGTCGAGGGCGAGGCCGACGACCACCAGGTAGACGCCGATGTCGAACACCGTGGAGGTGACGAAGTCGAGCGAGCCGATCACGCCGAGGTCGATGGTGAACCAGGTCGAGGTCAGCGCATCCACGCCGATGAACAGCGGCACCAGCGCGGTGCCGGCGGCCAGCATCAGGCCCGCGCCGAGCAGCTTCCCGGCGTCGATGGGGGCGGCGGCGCCGAGCTCCTCGCGCCCGCCCGCGAGGTACCGCGCGACGAGCGCCATGCCGGCGACGAGCCCGCCCGCGAACCCGCCACCCGGGGCGTTGTGCCCGACCAGCAGCAGGTACACCGACAGCACGAGCAGCGCGTGGAAGATCAGCCGCACCACCACCTCGAGCAGGATCGAGCGGTTCCGCGGCGCCAGCGTGCGACCCGCGATGAGCCAGGATGCCCGGCGCCGCGTGTTCTCGGCCGCCGCGGCCCGGCGCTCCTTGATCGTCTGCCGTGCGACCCTGCGCGACACCCGCGGCAGGTCGTCGACGCGGCCGCTGATGTACAGCAGGCTCGCCACGCCGGTCGCGGCGGCGATGAGCACCGACAGCTCGCCCATCGTGTCCCACCCGCGCAGGTCGACCAGCGCGACGTTCACCACGTTGCGGCCGTGGCCCTGCTCGTAGGCGAGCTCCGGCCATTCGAGCGAGATCGGCGCGTCGACGCGGGCGCCGAGCGCGATCACCGCGACGACCGCGATGAGCACGCCGGATGCGGCGGCGATGACCGCGCGGAGCGCCCGGTGGTGCGTTCCGTGCGCTTCACCCAGGCGCGCGGGCAGGCGGCGGAGCACGAGCACGAACGCCACCAGCGTCACGATCTCGACCAGGATCTGGGTGAGCGCCAGGTCGGGGGCGCCCTGCAGGGCGAACAGCGTCGACATGCCGAAGCCGGTGACGCCGACCAGCACCACCGCCTGGAACCGCTTGCCGGCACGCACCGCCGCCAGGCCGGCGACGATCATCACGGCGGCGATGACGAGCTGCGCCGGGTAGTCGAACCAGCGCATGCCGTCGGGCCAGCTGCGGTTCAGCAGCACCGTGACGCCGACCGCGGCGACGAAGACGGTGAGGATCACCGCGAGGTAGAAGGGCAACGAGCCGCGCTGGGTGAGGCTGGTGACCCGCGAGGCGACGCGGTCGATGCCGCGCATGACGAGCGCGTAGGTGTTCGCCGCCGTGATGCGTCCCGGGTCGGTCGCGGCGGTGCGCCGCCCGAGCCACGCGAACAGGCCGACGCCGAGCACGATGGTGCCGAGGGAGAGGAACAGCGCCGGCTCGAACCCGTGCCAGAGCGCCAGGTGGTACGGCTCCTCCTCCGCGGGCAGCCCGGTGATCACGGGCTGCACGAGCGCGTCGAGCAGGGGCGCGGCGACGCCGAACGCGAGACCGGCCACCGCGAGCGCGGCCGGCGCCGTCAGGAAGGCGACGTCCGTGCGATGCGGCCGCACGGCATCCGCGCCCGGTCTGGTGCCGAAGGCGCCCCACAGGAACCGTGCGCCGTACGCGACGGTGAGCACGGAGCCGACGGCGACGCCGACGATCGCGAGCCAGCCGAGCGGCGACGTCGCCGACTCGAGCAGGCCGGTGAGCACCGCCTCCTTGGAGACGAAGCCGGCCAGCGGCATGATGCCGGCCATGGATGCGGCGGCGAGCGTCGCGACGACCGCGAGCGCGGGCGCGGCCCGGCCGAGCCCCGAGAGTTTGCGCAGGTCGCGGGTGCCGGCGTCGTGATCGATGATGCCGACGACCAGGAACAGGGTCGCCTTGAACATGGCGTGCGCGAGCAGCAGGGCGACGCCGGCCAGCAACGCGTTCGGCGTGCCGGTGGCGAGCACGATCACCAGGAATCCGAGCTGGCTGACCGTCCCGTAGGCGAGCAGCAGCTTGAGGTCGGTCTGCCGCAGAGCCACCACGCCGCCGAGCAGCATGGTGATCACGCCGAGCGGGATGAGCGTCTCGGCCCAGCCCGGGCTGTGGGCGAACCCGGGCGCGAGCCGGGCGATGAGGTAGATGCCGGCCTTCACCATCGCGGCGGCGTGCAGGTAGGCGCTCACCGGCGTCGGCGCGGCCATGGCGCCGGGCAACCAGAAGTGGAACGGCACGATCGCCGACTTCGAGAGCGCGCCGACCAGCACGAGCAGCACCGCGACCGTCGGCAGCGTGCCGGTCGGGGCGAGCTCGACGATCTCGGAGAGCCGCGACGTGCCGGTGTGCACCGACAGCAGCACGAGGCCGACGAGCATCACGAGCCCGCCCAGCGTCGTCACCAGCAGCGCCTGCAGCGCCGCGCCCCGGCTGGTGCGGCTGCCGGTCTTCGTGCCGATGAGCAGGAACGAGAAGATGCTCGTCGCCTCCCAGAACACGAACAGCAGGTAGACGTCGTCGGCGATCACCAGGCCGAGCATCGCGCCGGCGAATGCCGTGAACGTCGCGGCGAAGCGCCCGAGGTCGGGCGAGTCGGGCTGGAAGTAGCGCGCGCAGTACACCAGCACGAGCGCGCCGACGCCGGTGACCACGAGCGCCAGCAGCCACGACAGCGGGTCCAGGCGCACGACGAGCGCGAGATCGAGGGCCGGCACCCAGGGCAGCGACTCCAGCGGCACGTCCCCGCCGAGCACGGCCGGTCCGTAGGCGACCAGCACGCCGAATGCGACGGCCGGCACGACGGCGGCGGCCAGGAACACCGAGCGCCCGAGCACGCGGGAGAGGAACGGCAGCAGCACCGCCGCGGCGGCGAACGCTGCGAGGAGTGCGAGCACGGCATCTCCTCCAGTGGCGTCCCGGGGCGGCAGGTGCACGTCGCTGGGGAGCACCCGGAAGGTCCCGAGGCCGCTCCCCTATTCTACGGGGCGGCCGCGCGGCTCACTGCTCGTGGACGTCGCCCTCGCGCAGGTCGGCCAGCAGCGCCAGCACCCGCGCCACCTCCGCAGGGCCGGCGACCCGGTGGCTGGCGATCGTCGCGCCCCCGCCGCTCTTCAGCCCCACGTCGTCCGCCGCGAGCGCGGCGAACGCATCCTCGTCGGTCACGTCGTCGCCGGCGTAGAACACGGCGTCGGCCTGGGTGTACTGGCGCAGGTGCTCGACCGCCTCGCCCTTCGTGGTCGAGCGCACCGAGAACTCGAGCACGTTCTTGCCCTCGCGGATGGTCAGCCCGTCCACCTCGGCGGTGGCCTCGCTGCGCGCCACCAGGTGCGCGATGCGCGAATTGCGCTCGGTGGCGAGCCGGGTGTGCAGGGCGAACCCGGCGGGCTTCGGCTCCAGCCAGACCTGGTCGACGGCATCCGCGACCTCGGCGAGCACCTCCTCGAGCACGCCGACCTGCTGCAGCTCCGTCGTGTCGAGAGTCAGCGCGCCGGGCCCGTCGAGCCGGATCTCGATGCCGTGCGAGCCGACCAGCAGCGCGTTGTCGGGCA
The DNA here is from genome assembly GCA_035563175.1 of Rhodoglobus sp. GTDB lineage: Bacteria > Actinomycetota > Actinomycetes > Actinomycetales > Microbacteriaceae > Rhodoglobus. Next base: position 12,172 of record DATMVL010000173.1, read on the forward strand.
GGTCCGAGACGGCGATGAGGCTCTTCAGCGCCCGGCCGCTCACCAGCGCCACGCGGGTGTCGCGCATGCGCAGCAGGCGCAGCACCGCGGCCCGCGCCTCCGGCAGCGCCCTCGCCTGCTCGGGGTCGTCGACCTCGGGCGCCAGCGTGCCGTCGAAGTCCAGCGCGACGAGCAGCCGCTTCACGCGCGCGAGCTCGCGCAGCGCGCCGACCAGCGATTCGGGGATGCCCGCCGACCTCGGCGGCGGATCGACATCGACCATGGTCAGTCGCTCCACCGCCGATCGACGGTCCACTCCAGCTCGTCCGGCAGCTGCACCGGCGTGATGCGCTCGTACCGGGTGCGCTCGGACTGCTCGAGCGTGGTGAGGAAGTTGCTGGACCAGCGCGCGACGTCGTTCTCGAAGACCCGCTTGCGCATCGACCGCATCCTGGTGGCCCGCTCCTTGGCGGGCATCCGGATCGCGGCCACGATCGCATCCTTCAGTCCGTCGATGTCGTGCGGGTTGACGAGGAGTGCACGTTTGAGCTCGTCGGATGCGCCGGTGAACTCGCTGAGGATGAGCACGCCGTCCTCGTCGACGCGGGTCGCGACGTACTCCTTCGCCACCAGGTTCATGCCGTCGCGCAGCGCGGTGACCAGCAGGATGTCGGCGGCGAGGTACAACGCCACCATCTCCTCCCGCGGGTAGCCGTGGTGGTGGTAGCTGATCGCGGTGTGGCTGATCGTCGAGTAGTCGCCGTTGATGCGCCCGACGGTGAGCTCGATCTCGTCGCGCAGGTGCACGTAGGCCTCGACGCGCTCGCGGCTGGGGCTGGCCACCTGCACCAGCGTGACGTCCTCCACCTCGACCCGCCCGTCGGCCAGCAGCTCGCCGAACGCCTTCAGCCGGTGGCCGATCCCCTTGGTGTAGTCGAGCCGGTCGACGCCCAGGATGACCGTCTTCGGGTCGCCGAGGTCGCGCCGGATCTCCGCTGCCCGGTTCTGGATCTCGGGCCGTCGGGCGAGCTCCTCGAACTCGGTCGCGTCGATCGAGATCGGGAACGCCCGCGCGATGACGGTGCGCACCGGTTGATCCGGCCAGGCGACCTCCACGGCGGGGTTCTTGGTCTGGTACGGCGTGAGCCGGCGCACCGCGCGCAGGAAGTTGCCGGCGTCGGCCACGCGCTGGAAGCCGATCACGTCGGCGCCCAGCAGCCCTTCGACGATCTGCAGCCGCCACGGCAGCTGCGAGTAGATGCCGTACGGCGGGAACGGGATGTGGTTGAAGAAGCCGATCGTGAGGTCCGGCCTCGCCAGGCGCAGCATCCGCGGCACCAGCTGCAGCTGGTAGTCCTGCACCCACACCGTCGCACCCTCGGCGGCGGCGGCGGCAGCGGCATCCGCGAACCGCTGGTTCACCTCGACGTACCGGTCCCACCAGACGCGGTGGTACTGCGGCGGCGAGATGACGTCGTGGTACAGCGGCCACAGGGTGTCGTTGCTGAACCCCTCGTAGTACTCCTCGTAGTCCTCGTCGCTGAGCTTCACCGGCACGATGTGGATGCCGCCGTGCTCGAACGGCTCGACCTCGACCCCGGCCGTGCCCGCCCAGCCGACCCAGGCGCCGTCGGCCGACCGCATGACCGGTTCGAGCGCGGTGACCAGCCCTCCCGGCGAGCGCGTCCAGACGGTCGAGCCGTCGGCCGCGGTGCTGTGGTCCACCGGCAACCGGTTGGAGACCACGACGAGATCGAACTGGGACGCTCCGAGCTGGCTCATAGGCGTCTGCCACGTTACCGGACGCCGGACACCGGCCGCCCAGCCTCCCGAGCTACGCTCGGCTCGATGATCAGCGTCGGCATGAGCACCTCCTGCCTGTTCCCCCTCCCCCCGGAACGCGCCTTCGACGTCGCGGCGAGGCTCGGCTACGACGGCGTCGAGGTGATGGTCACCAACGACGCGCGCACGCAGGATCCGGATGCCCTGCTCGGCTGGTCGCAGGCCTCCGGTCAGCCGATCGTCGCCATTCACGCGCCGGTGCTGCTGCTCACCGCGTTCGTCTGGGGCCGCGATCCGGGTGTGAAGCTGCGGCGGTCGGCCGAGCTCGCCGCCGCCGTCGGCGCGGGCACGGTCGTCGTGCATCCGCCGTTCCGCTGGCAGGGCCGGTACGCGGTCACCTTCGAGCGCCTGGTCGGCGAGGTCGCCGGCGAGTTCGGCCTCGACGTCGCGGTCGAGAACATGTTCCCGTGGGGTCTGCGCGGCCGGTCGATCACCGCCTATGCGCCCAGCCCCGATCCCACCACGCTCGACGTCGAGTCGATGACCCTCGACTTCTCGCACGCGTCGCTCTCGGGGGTGGACTCGCTCGAGCTCGCCCGCGCCATGGGGCCGCGGCTGCGCCATCTGCACCTGTGCGACGGCGGCGGGTCGATGATCGATGGGAAGACGGCTGACGAGCACCGCCTGCCCGGGGCCGGCGACCAGCCGGTGGCGGACGTGCTGCGCGAGCTCGCGGCCTCGGGGTGGTCGGGATCGGTCGTCGCGGAGGTGAACACCCGCAAGGCGCGTGGCTTCGATGCGCGCGAGCGGATGCTCGGCGAGACCCTTGCATTCGCCCGCGAGCACCTCGACCAGCGCGTGCACGGCTGAGCGCCGCACCGCGAGCGGCGTGTCAGGCGGCAGACCGGGCATCCTGTCCCCCATGATGCTGACGTGGCCGACACCCAGGACGAGATCTACGAACTGACGCGCGAGAAGCTCTTCGCGCTGTTCGGGCCAGGGGGCAGCTTCCGCATCTCGCTCGGCCGGGCCACCGCCGAGGACGCGGTGTTCGTCGCCACCGTCGCCGACACCGTCGCCTGGGCGGTCGCCGCGGAGCTCACGCCGGCTGCGACGGCCGAGCAGTCGGAGGGCCACGGCGCCCACGTGGCGGAACCGACGTCGGTCCAACCGCAGCCGGTGGGACGCCGGGTGGACGTCGCCGACCCCGAGGAGGCGGAGTACCGCCGCATCTGGAAGCACGTCGAGGCCGAGCTGCTGCGCCGCCGCGACGCCGACGACCCCTTCGCCGTGCAGGCCCGTACGCACGCGCACTCCGCCGCGTAAACCCCCTCGACGCCCGTCGCAGCAGCGGGCTAGCGTGACACCGTGCGCAGATTCCTCTTCAACACGACACTCATCAGTTCGCTGTTCAGCGGTTGGGGTACAGTTCAGGCGACCCGTCGCGGCCCCCGCGATTGGCGGCTCGCGCTCATGTGGGTGAGCTGGATCGCCACCGTGGCCATCGCGGTCGGCACGATCGTCAAGGAGTCGCAGAACGGCGACGAACTGGAGGGCTGATCGGCATGGACTTCGACGGACGGTTCGGAGGCGGCTTCGGCTTCTTCCACATCATCGGAGCTCTCGCGTGGTGGACCTTCACCATCATCGTCGTGCTCGCCGTCGCGACCATCCTGTTCCTCCTCGGGCGCTTCCTGATCGCCGGCACGAAGGCCGCCAACCTGTACATCGCCCGGCACACGCAGCAGCCCGCTCCGAGCGGCCCCGCCGCGCCTGCGGCCGACGTGCCGGCCGAGGCTGCGTCCGCAGCTGCTGCGACGAAGCCGGCCGCCAAGGCGCCGAAGGCCGCGCCGCCGACCAAGCCGGTACCGACCACTGACGAAGCCGCGACCACGGAACTGCCGTCCACCAAGCCGGCGCGAACCCGTGCGCCCAAGACGCCGCCGGTCGAACCCGCCCCCTGATGGTCTCGTTCCGCACCGAACTCGAGCGCGGCGGCGGCAACACCGTCGGCATCGTCGTCCCCGAGTCGGTCATGGCCCAGCTGGGGCCGGCGAAGCGGTACCCGGTGGTCGTCACGGTCGAGGGCTACCGCTTCCGCAACACCGTGGGCTGGTACCAGGGCGCGTACCGCATCGGCTTCTCAGCCGAGCATCGGGCCGCCGCCGGCGTGCAGGGCGGTGACGAGGTGGAGGTGGCCCTGGAGCTCGACGATGCACCGCGCGTGCTCGAGGTCGAGCCGGAGTTCGAATCGGGCCTCGGCACCTCCTTCGACGCCTTCCGGGCGCTGTCGTACTCGAAACAGCGCGGGCTCTACGAGCCGTGGGCGAAGCTGAAGTCGCCCGAGGCGCGGGAGCGGAAGCTGAGCCGGATCCGCGACGCGCTGGCCTGATCCCGGCCTCTCCTCCACCGGCGTGCGATCCTGAAGATCGCCCCAACACGGGGGCAGCGGGTTTGCCGAATCGGGAGTGCCGTGTCACTCTGGGTGAGGCCTTTTCGGGGGTAAGGCCGCATTCGCCTATGAAACGCATACTCACCATCACCGCTGTGACCGCCCTCACCATCGGGGTCAGCGTCCCAGCCGCGGCCCTCCCGACCATCGAGCAGGGGCCCGCCGTCGCGGCCACCCCGCGGGTCGAGCCGCAGGCGTTCGTCGCCGCGGCGAGCGTCGCCTCACCGGTCGTCCGCGACACGTTCGGCGTCGAGATCATCCCGAAGCCCGCACCCGTCGTCGTCGCCGAATCGTCGTCGTACAGCGGCTCGTACTCGGGTTCGTACTCCGGCATGCTCGCCGTGTTCCCGGCCAACGGCCCGATCAACGACGGCTTCGGCTACCGGGACGGCGGAGAGTTCCACAAGGGCGTCGACATCATGGCCGGGTACGGCACCAGCATGGTGGCCGCCTCCCCCGGCGTCGTGACCAAGGTCGGCTGGGATGGTGGCGGCTGGGGCCGCTACATCGTGGTCGACCACGGCGGCGGCGTCGAGACGCTGTACGCGCACGCCATCGAGGGCTCGCAGATGGTCAGCGCCGGCCAGCAGGTCGACGCCGGCACGCCGCTCGCCCTGGTCGGCGACACCGGCTACACCACCGCGGTGCATCTGCACTTCGAGTTGCACGTCTCCGGGGTCGCGGTCGACCCGCTGCCCTCGCTGCCGTAGCACCCGCTCAGGCCAGCATCCAGCCGGCGTCGTCGCCCCACAGCAGCGGGCGGCGGTCGGCGTTCACGACCTCGCGCAGGCGCTCGAGCATCCGGGTCACGAACTCGCGGGGCACCCGGATGCCCCGTCGCGCCGCGCCGGTCACGAGCTGACCGACCGACAGGCGGGTGCCCGGTCGCTCGACGAGCTCCCGCAGCAGCTCGAACTCGAGCGGCGTCAGCGGGATCGCCACGTCGCCGCGCCACACCTGCCCGGCCGACACGTCGACCACGAGGTCGTCCAGCCGTCGGCTGGTCGGCGCCAGCCCCAGCCGGCGCACGATCGGCTGCAGCCGATCGACGACCTCCTCGAGCCCGAACGGCTTCGTCAGGTAGTCGTCGGCGCCCGCCGCGAACGCCGCCGCCCGGTGCTCGTGCTCGGCGCGTCCGGTGAGGAAGACGACCGCCGCCGTCGACCCGTCAGCGCGCATGGCCGCGACCACATCCGTACCCGGGGCGTCGGGAAGCCCCATGTCGAGCAGCACGATGTCGGGTGCGAACGACGCGGCGGCGTCCAGAGCCTCGGCGGCCGTAGCGGCCGTGCGCACCTGCCAGCCCTCGAGCTCCAGGGCCAGCGTCACCAGTGTGGACAGCGCCTCCTCCTCGTCGACGACGAGGACTCGGACGGGTCGGTTCTCCATGGCTCAACCCTCCCGTCCGGCCGCGCGCATCGCGTCATCCTCGGGGAGTATTCGCCTGGGCGGATGCTGTGAGGGCTCCTGCGCTCCGGCGCCGGGCGTCGTGACCTGGCGGGACACCCGTCGGCGTACGCCTCTGCCACCATGGGCGCATGTCGTTCGCCATCCGCCGGCCCGCGCTCTCCGACGCCGCAGCTATCGCCGAGCTGCACGTGTCGACGTGGCGCGAGGCGTACGGCCACCTCCTGCCCTCCGACTACTTCTCGGCCGACCACGCCGCCGGCCGTCGCCGGATGTGGGCCCGTGTGCTCGGCGAGCCGGACGATGACGTCACGGTCCATGTCGCCGAGAGCGACGGGTCGCTCGTCGGGTTCGCCTGGGTCGGCCCCGGCATCGGCGAGGACGGCGCGGAACCGGCTCGGGAACGGCAGCTCTACGCGATCTACGTCGCCGCATCCCACTACGGCACCGGAACGGGCCAGGCCCTGCTCGACGAGGCCCTCGGCGGTGAACCGGCGATGCTGTGGGTCGCCAAGGAGAACCCTCGCGCGATCGCCTTCTATCTGCGCAACGGCTTCCGGTTCGACGGGATCCAGCAGACCGACCCCGCCGCACCGTCGATCACCGACGCCAGGATGCTCCGCTGAGCACCGGTAGCGTGCATCCCATGCCCCTCGCCCTGGTCACCGGTGCGGCCCGCGACAACAGCATCGCCGTCGGCGTCGTCCTGCTGCTGCGCGAGCAGGGCTGGGATGTCGCCACGAACGACTTCGACGGCACCGTCGACTACGACGCCGACCTCGCCGACCCGGCCGCCCCTGCCGCCCTGGTCACCGCGGTGCGACGGGACCGCGGACCGATCACCGCGCTCATCCTCAGCCATGCCCTCGACGTCGAGACCGGCGTCCTCGACACCAGCGCGGACGCCTTCGACCGGCATATGGCCGTCAATGCGCGAGCGAGCCTGATGCTCATCGCCGCATTCGCCCAGCAGGTGCCCGAGACGGGCGGCGCGATCGTCGCGCTGACCAGCGACGCGACGACCGGCAATCTCCCCTACGGCGCCTCGAAGGGCGCGCTCGACCGCATCGTCATCTCCGCCGCCCGAGAGCTGGCGCCGAGCGGTATCTCGGCGAACGTCGTGAACCCGGGCCCGGTCGACACCGGATGGATGACCGACGACGTGCGCGCGACGCTCACCGCGGATCAGCCCGCCGGGCGCCTCGGCACTCCAGCGGATGCGGCGCGTCTGGTCGGCTTCCTGGCCTCACCGGAGGGCCGCTGGGTGTCGGGGCAGCTGATCCACTCCGACGGTGCGTACTCCGCGCGCTACTGATCGCCCGACGGAGGGTCGCCCATCGGCGCCGCGTCGAGCGCGACCTGTCGACGCGCCTCGACCATCGCGGCCTCGAAGTCGAGATCCGGATCATCGATCAGGCGCGCCGTCGCGCTCGCGTGCACACGGACGTGCTCCGCACCGGTCGCCGCGGCGGCCTCGACCACGGCGGTCGCGGCAGCGCCGAGGTCCGCGAGCGCCCGGCTGAGGCTCCGCTGCACATCCGCTTCCCCGCGACCGAGCTGCCCGGCCAGACCCGCAGCCAATACGGCCTGCTCGCCCTCCGGGACCAGCACGACCG